>JAGDBE010000233.1 GCA_017959195.1 Clostridia bacterium
CAAAATTTCTCAGTACCGCCAGTACGCCGGTCTTTTCGGACTTCTCTACAATGCGACAGTAAAGAACCTCACGGTAACCGGCTTTAACATCTCGTTTACCACCGATATATACACTTACGCCGGCGGTCTTGCCGGACGATATATCGTTTCCGGAAGCGAAAACAGTTCTTCTATCGAAAACTGCAAGGCTTTAAACGGTAAAATCAACATCGTTTCCAACAAATACCCCATCTACGGCGGCGGTTTTATAGGATACATACTCGTAAACAACACCGCAACCGTAAACATTGAAGAATGTATAGCCGAAGTTACCTGCAACTTTACGGCAAACGCGGATATTTCGACCTCGACTCTTTCTGCCGTTACAATCCGCGCCGGAGGATTTATAGGATATCTCGGCGCTTCAAACGGCAACATAAACATAACCGAATGCGCTGCGGGCAAGTCTCTTGACACCGCAATCACGAAAGACCGCGAAAAGACAAGCGACTCAAACTACACAGGCGGATTTATCGGTTTTGCCGGTATTGACACGTCGGGAGCCATCAACATAAACCGTTCATTTGCTCTCGGTTCGGCGTTTTCGTCGGCATACGGCGAAAACTACTCCGCCGGCTTTATCGCATACGCCATGGCGTCAGACAGCGCAACCATGCTCGTTAAAGACTGTTATTCGACGGGCAACGTGCAGGCGTCGTCGATTTCGGCGGCAAACTACTCGGCAGGATTTGTAAGCATTATAAGCAAAGCAAGCTTTGTAAACTGCTATACGACGGGCATCGTGTATGACAACAATTCAAAAGAAAGCACGTGTTCCGAGTTCGCCTCGTACATATTCGATTATGAAAAACTCAACGCCACCTTCCCGTTCTTTGAAAACTGCTACTTTATGGCGGGAACTGTTGTTTCGGGACAAGATTTCCTGATTATACCCGAAATAGCGGGAATACAACCTGATGATGCAAATAATCTTTCATCTTTTGAAGGATTCAAAAATACCGTATGGACATACGTTGAAAGCGGCTATCCCTACCCAACTATTTCAGCTATAGATTACACGTTCCCGAAAATAACGGCGTATTTCTACGAAAACGGAAACAACACAAAATCTTTGAATTACGAAATCGCGTCTGTAGTCGGCGAAGTTACTCCAAAAACAAACGCCGCAAACTTCTCATGCTGGTCGCTGGCGCCGAATTCCGCGGACGCGGAGCTTGAAACGCTCAAAATTACGTCCGACGTCAAAATATATGCAAACTTCAAATTCACGGTAAAATTTGCGGCAAACGGAAATGTGTTCCAAGAAGATTACTACTCTTACCAGGATATTATTGAGTTTCCCGACCCGCCGAAGCTTCCCAACGACAACTACTATATTTACAAGTTCCTTCACTGGTCTAACTCCGCTAACGGAAATTCAATATCAACAAGCGATATAAAAGTAACCAAAAACGTTACCTATTACGCTATATATCAGGCGCTTCCGATAATCGCCTGGGACGGTGTTTCGTCTGACGAATTCTACGACGGCACCGGTACGGAAGACGATCCGTATATAATTGAAAACGCATACCAGTTATGCTATCTTACACAGAAAGTTTTCATAGAAGACGGTAATTATGCCGAGGCTTATTACAAGCTTGCAAACAACATCAATCTTGCAGGACACGACTGGACTCCCATAGGCAGCGAAGCAAGTCCTTTCAAGGGTAATTTCGACGGAAACGGATACTGTATTTATAACTTTATTATAAAGAGCAGCAGAACGGTTTACGCGGGCGTTTTCGGATATACTGAAAACGCAAATATAACAAAAACCGACGTACTCGATTTCAGTATTTCATATGAAAACAAGAATGCAAACTCCTTTGCCGGCGCGCTTATCGGATATATGAAATCGACAGATACGTCAAGCGTTTCCGAGTGTCATTCCCAGGGAAGCATCAGTATTACAAACAGAGAAGCTGTTGCAGGCGGTCTTATAGGCTTTGCCGACGCCGACCAGGATGCAAACATTTACATAAGCAACTCGCACTCCAATACCGACGTTAAATTAAATTCCACCGTTTCTTCCCTCGCAGGCGGTATTACAGGAAAGTTCTCGTCATATTCGAAGGGCGAATCCTCCATTTCAAACTGTCTGTTTACAGGTTCGATTGAAGTTAAATCGTCGATTTCTTCATACGCCGGCGGTATATCGGGCTATCTGTTCGACGACTTCGGATATATTCCGTCGCTCAGCGACTCTGAAATCGTCGCAAATATAAAGAACTGTATTTCCGCGGCTAAGAGCATAAGCATTCCGGAAGGAAAGAACGTCTACATAGGCGCGGTTTGCGGCGGTGTAAACGAAAAAGCCACCATAGCAAACTGCTTCTCATATAAGGATATTCCATCATCTACAACCGGCACAGTTTCTACTCTGGGCACAGAATTCAAGGACACTCTTGCCGAACTGTATTCAGCGGCATTAGTTGCTGATACCGCGCTTTTCGACACCGAAAACGTATGGACGCTTGTTGAAGGCAAATCGTTAAAGCTCAAAAGCCTCACAAGCATAAGAGATACCTTCTATCTCAAAGAAAGCACAGTTGAACAGGCAAAAGGCAGAATTTCCGTTACGCTTTCCGTTTCGTTCCCGGATGATTCGGATTATTACATTTTGCTAAGCGCATACGACAGCAGAGGAAAAATGGTTGCGTTTAAGGCGGTATATGAGACCACCGAATCAGATCAAATCAAAGATATAACGATAAAGGAATCGAACCTCGGTTCCGCTTCGCTTATCACGCTTGTACCGGTTAACGCGATAAACTTCAGTCCCATAACCGAGCCGATAGAAATTATACCCGAATAATATTCACAAAAATCAAATCCCGAAAGCTTTTGCTTTCGGGATTTTTGTTTATCAGTCGAGGGCGATGTATTCGTAATATGAAAAGCCGAGTATTCCGTTATATTCGATTATATACCATTCTCCCGTAAGGCAGTAGGCTCTAACCCTTGCCCCTTTCGGAATCTGTCCTATGATTTCGGAATTTATATCGGGATAACGCCTTATGTTCAGCCTGTCTCTCTGCGTGATTACCGTCGCATTCGGTATTGTTTCATACCCCGGCGTTCCTTGGTCCGTTTCATTTTCAAACGGGTCAACAAAAGGAATTTCAAAATATTCTGCAAGCCCCTGCACGAAGTTCCGTGCGATATTGCTTATATTATCCTTTATCCACTCTGCATCCTCGGGGTTGTCGTGATACGCCGTTTCAACGAGCACCGAGGGCGCTGTCGTTCTTGACACTTCCGCAAGCGACGTCGTAGGCATAATCGACACTTTATCGGGGTTGTAATATATGCTCATAAAATTGTCGGCAAGCACGGTTGCCGCTTCTTTTCCGCGCGTACTGCGGGTAAAATAATAGAAATCGGTTCCGGTAAGCTCGCCTTTTAAGTAATCGGGCGACGCATTTGAATGTATCGCAAAATGTAAATCGTAGTCGCCCGCGTTTGACTCCCTTATCGCCTGCGCGAGCGTAGCGTTCGGGTTGTTTCTCGTAAAACTTATTCCCGTTGCTTCGAGATACGGCACCATTTCGTCGGCAATCAGATTCATATAATATTTTTCGCTTCCGGAATTGTCATAATAGATGTTGAAATCCTGTAGCGACGGACTTAAAAAAATTGATGGCATAACTGTTCCCTCCGTATTATGTTCTTATCAGTATTCTATGCAAAAAGCAAAAGATTTGACATTAAAGCCCCATAAAAAGAATATATTTTAATAAAAACGGCGGAAGTGATGCTTGTGGTAGGAAAGATATTCGGAATAATGGTAGTACTTGCGATAATCTCCGCATTAATATCCGGAAATATGGCTGAAATCTCAAATGCCGCGCTGTCGGGCGCAAAGGACGCGGTTACGCTTTCTATATCCCTGCTCGGCGCAATATCTCTCTGGAGCGGCATATTAAGCGTACTCGACAAAGCGGGCGTTACGTCTTTTATTTCAAAAATATCACGTCCCATACTTAAAAAAATCTATAGTAATACGCAGAATTTTGATAATATTTCGCTCAATTTCAGCGCAAATCTTTTAGGACTCGGGAATGCGGCGCTTCCTCTCGGAATAAAGGCGGCAAAAGATATAAATTTCAAAATGAAAACGTCTGCAAGCGACGATCTGATTATGTTTTCGGTACTGAACACCACTCCGTTGCAGCTCTTTCCCACGACGCTTATCGCCCTGCGCTCGTCTTACGGCTCGCAAAACCCGTTTGACGTCATTCTGCCTATATGGATATGCTCGGTTGCGACCACTGTTTTTGCTATTATAGTTTGCAAGTCTTTTGCAAAGATTTTTAAATAAAAAATGGATTATTTTGCAAAATCCACACTTCCTTTTATTCTGTCTGTTGCTTCGGTTTTTTTGATTTTCAACAAAAATTACACCGACGCGTTTATCGACGGCATAAAAAGCGGAATGGACACGACTATAAACATACTTCCGACGCTGATAATTCTCATGTGTGCGACGAGAATGCTCTCCGCAAGCGGATTTTTAGGCGCGCTTACGGAGTTTCTAACGCCCGTTACGACGTTTCTGCATATTCCTCCCGAAATTGTATCAATTATAGTAATGCGTCCGATATCGGGAAGCGGATGCACGGCGCTTATCGACAACCTGTTTTCGTCGTCGGGACCCGACAGTTTTGCGTCTTTATGCGCGTCGATAATAATGGGCTCGTCAGACACAATCTTTTTTACGCTTTTTATGTATTTCGGCGCCGCAGGTGTAAAAAAGACGCGGTATGCCGTCGCCGCGTCGTTTCTCACTCTTATATTCTGCGTAACCCTTTCGGTAATGCTTGCAAACTTATTTTTCAAATGAAAAAAGGTTCCGTTCGGAACCTTTTTATTCTTTATAAAGTTTTTCAACCGTCTCTTTGTCCGCCGTGACGTATGCGGAATAGTTTTTATCGTACACCACAAAGCCGGGTTTTGAGCCCGAAGGCTTTTTAACGTACCTTGCTTTTGTATAATCTACCGCGGCAAGCGGTTTTTCCCTTTCGGAGCTGTAGTAGGCTGCAATTATCGCACATTCCGTAAAACTTTCCGCCGACGGCTCCTCGTTATTACACAGCATTATAACATGCGAGCCGGGCGCGTTTTTGACGTGGAACCAGTAGTCGTTTTTATCGGCAACCTTTGTCGTTATATAATCGTTCTGAAGATTATTTTTGCCGCATAGTACCTCGTATCCGTCGGAGGTCATGAATTTCATCGGTTTTAACGCCTTTTTCTTACGCGTATCGGTGAATTTTCCTTTTGAACGCCTGATATTGTCGAGTTTTTTTCCATATCCTGAAATCGCAAGCTCCGCTCTGATTTCGTCAAGGTCGGATTCCGTCTGCGCTTTTGTAAGACTCTCAAAAACCGTTTCAATATATGCGCTTTCGGCGTTCGATTCCTCAAGCTGTTTTGCAACCATTATCTGCGCCGATTTTGCCTTGTTGTATTTCTTATAGTAAACTTGCGCGTTCTGCGACGGCGTATATCTCTCGTCAAGCGTGATTTCGGTTTCGGGCATATTCTCATCGTAATAATTTACAAGCGAAACGTTCTTCATTCCTTTTTTCAGCGCGTATATGTTTGCAGTAATAAGGTCGCCGTACTGCTTCCATTTATCCATCTGCTTGCTTTCTTCGAGAGCGGACAGCTGAATCTCGGTCTTTTTGGCAATTCTCTGCGATGCGTTTGTCAAAACCCTCAGAATATCCTGACCACGCCTTTTTATGCGCTCGTTCTTTTCGCGCTGTTCGTAAAAGACATCGAGCATTTCGCTTACGTCTTCATAATCGCTTATTACGGCGCCCGCGCCGTACTGCCTTATATCGCAGAAGGAATAATCGAGCACTTTGCCGTTTTTATCGGTTATGAGCTTCGGTGAAAAGTCGTTGTTTCTTACGCAGTCGTAAATTTTAGACAAATTGAACCACAATTTATCTTTATCACACGTATTTATGGGCGCAGACGTGCTTTTTGCGGTCCTGAACACCGTTTCCCTTGCAATAAGCGGGGAAAGTCCCGCGTATTTGGAAATAAGGTACTTATCCCCTGCCGTAGTTACGCCGCAAGACACGTCGTTTTCAATTTTTGAGTAAAAATTCTCTTTCGTCTCTTCGAGAATATTGATTTTTCCCTTTTGAATTTCGGGATTTTCGTACAAAAATCCGCACAAAACCTCTCTTTTGCTGTTTGCTGACAGACTTACGGGATTCAGCACCGCGATTATCCTTTTATCCGCGTCAAGAAGGATTACGTTGCTGTACGTGCCCATTATCTCGCAGACAATATGTTTTTCCGACTGAAAGCCGAGCTCGTCGGTCGAAAGAACGCTTATCATCATCGCTCTGTCAAAGCCTATCTGGTTGACATCTGTTATAAATCCGCCGGTAAGATGCTTTCTGAGCAGCATACAGAACATCGGTGCCGAAAGCGGATTTTCTCTTTCGGAATTTATATATCCAACCCTGGAAGAACCGGCATGCGCCGAAAGAAGAAGTCTCTTCGAGCCGTTTTTGGAGCGAAGGTGAAACACCGTTTCGTCGCGTTCCGGCTGATATATTTTTTCGATGCGTGAACCTATCGCAGTTTCTTTTAACTGCTTTACGACAGATGCCATCACTCCTGCGTCAAACGGCATATTATCGCTCCTTTCGTCAGAA
>JAGDBE010000234.1 GCA_017959195.1 Clostridia bacterium
CTTTCTTTTATCTCCGAGACCGAGAAATATTCTTTAATTTTCTCAATCACTTCCGTAACGTCGAAGTTTTCAAGATTTTTGACGATTCTGTGCGTCGGAAAGACGACGAGCCCGTCGTTTTCCATGTCTATAAGCATCATCATAACAAAGTTTGCGGGATGAAAATCGTCTTTTATAATTCCGTCGGAAATCAGCTTTTTCTTGAATCTCAAAGCCGTTTCGTACCTGTGATGCCCGTCCGCGATGAATAACTGCTTTTCTTC
Source organism: Clostridia bacterium (assembly GCA_017959195.1). Classification (GTDB taxonomy): domain Bacteria; phylum Bacillota; class Clostridia; order Oscillospirales; family CAG-382; genus UMGS882. The sequence continues at coordinate 264 of JAGDBE010000234.1, forward strand.
AAACGCCTTTTCGATAAAATCGGTGTCGGCGGATTTTTTTATAACCCATAACCGCTGAATTATACCGTCTTTTGACGTAAATTCAACGTCGGGCGCCCTTTTTGATAACTCGTCGATTTTGCCCGAAATAACGCGCTTTTCGTCGGTATACATCGAGTAAATCGGGCTGAAATTGCAGAAAGTCGCGCACATCAGATTGAATCGGTCCTCTTTCGCCTTTGAAAGCGTCTCCTCGTGGGGAAGAACGACCTTTTCCGAAAACTCTTCGAGTTTGACGCGCGCAAAGACGCCCTTGATTTTCTTTACTTCGCCGTTTACCGAAAATTCTTCCTCGTAAACGTAAAAAGCGGGAACCTCGTCGACGGAAAGTATTCCTTCTTTGCGCATTTCCTTGTAAAGAGCCCCCGCGTTTCCGTAAGCGTTTTCGCCGACGGGAAGCTCAAGACGGATTATGTTGTTTGCGCTTTCCCTTATATATTCTTCACGCTCGGAAGGGGAGATAATATCGTAAGGCGGACATACGTTTTTTGATATTTCACCGGCTTTGCCTGTAAACCGCAGCGCCGGGAACGGAATAACCTTTGCCATAATTTTACTCCTTGTAAAATGTAATTGCATTTATATAATTATATAATAAAGCGAAAAAATTTTCAATACCAAAAAACGAAAGTAATTAAATTGTTTTATATCTTCCGGCTTTGCTGCATTCCTAAAAAGTTTTGCGTTTGACATTCGGACTGATTCGTGCTAAAATCAAGGCAAAGTATAATAAACCGAACAAAAGTGAACAAAAGCGAACAGAAAATGAAGAAAAGCGAGGTGAAAAAGGTGAGCGAAGTAAAGACGATACTTAAGCGTATGGCGTTCTACTATCTGCTTTTGGCAATTAACGTTGTTCCGCTGGTCGGACTGCTTCCGGACGTTTTTCCGACAAGGAACAGCTCCACGGTTTTTCTGCTGATACTGTCCGTCTGCCTCGTTTTGTACTATTCTCACCGCGTATTGCCGACAGCCGGTCTTTCGGCAATGATGAAAGCCCTTTCATATATGGCGCTTCTTATGATACTGCTTCGCGGAATAAAATACAGCGCCTTTGCGGAGGTGGGCGTGCTTGCGCGCCATACGTGGTATTTTTACTACGTGCCGGTTTTGCTGCTTCCGCTGTTTTTCTTCTGCATTTCGCTTCTCGTTCCGCCGAAAAAATACGCACACTCAAAAAGGATATGGTATTGTACGCTGGCACTGACCGCGCTGCTGATTATACTTGTGCTTACAAACGATTTTCATCAGCTGGTTTTCGCTTTCAAGCCGGGTTTTGTGAATTGGGATAACGACTATTCCCACGGCCTTCTGTTTTACGTCATAATGTTCTGGCAGTATGCGCTTTATATTGCGGCGATAATCATTTTGCTCATCAAATGCCGCATTTCGAGTTCGAGAAAACACGCGTGGCTCATAATGATTCCGTTTGCCGTCGGCTTCGTGATGAACGTGCTTTTGATTACGGGAAAAATGCCGAAAATAAACGGCGTGAACGTCGTTGCGTTTCCCGAAACGCTCATCTGCACCGCGGCGGCGACGCTGGAATGCTGTATTCTTTTGGGACTTATTCCGACTAATATGGATTACGGCAAGCTTTTCAGGCATTTTTCGATTTCCGCGCAGATTACCGACCGTAAAGGAAACCCCGTATACGTCTCTTCCGCCGCGTCTCCGCTCACAAAGGAGCAGTTTTCTCTGCAGGACGGCGCGCGCGTTGACGAACACACGGTTTTGCATAAGATGGAAATCCCCGGCGGCTTCGGCTTCTGGCAGGACGATATGACCGGGCTTGACCGATTGAACGAGGAACTTGCCGACGCAAAGGAAGAACTGTCGCAGGAGGCGGAACTGACGCGTCTGCGCAACGAATTGAAGGAAAAACAGAAAAAACTCGAACAGCATATGCTTTTGTACGATAATATCGCCAAAAGCGTCTGGAGTCAGTCTCAGACTATTTCGCAGCTTGCAAAGTCAGCGCGTCTTTCGACCGACAGAACGCAAAAGGAAGAATGCCGCAACCGCATAATTCTGCTCGGCGCGTATATAAAACGCTATGCAAATCTTACTCTGCTGTCGCAGGATAATGATGAAATTGAAGTCGGCGAGCTGGGGCTCTCGGTTCTGGAAATGCTGAGATACCTTAATTTCTGCGGCATTCCGGGCGAATTTATACAGAACGCCGAGGGAAAAGTCAACGCAAAAGCTGCGCTTGCGTTCTTTGAAACGTTTGAAACGCTGCTTGAAACAAATTATTTCTGCCTGCACGGCGTGTTTGTCAATTTGTCCGTGAAGGAAAGCGTCATTTTCAAAATGACGTTTGAAAACCTCGAAGAAACGCTTTCGGAAGACGCTGAAAAACGCCTTTCCGACTGCTGCATAAAAACCGAAATACAGAAAGAGGATAGCGTAACTTATATCTGCCTTGCTCTGCCGAAAGGGGGCGAAAAGGTATGACGTTTGATATGCTTTCGGCATTTGTCCGCGCGTTTTTTGCGCTCTGGGCGCTGCTTCTGTGCCTTGCGTGCATCGGAAACCTCGTTCTTTCGGTTGCCAGAAAACGCTTTCATTTTATCGCTTTCGCGCTCCTTCTCTTCGCACCGGTTTACCTTTTGTGGCAGGTGATATTTGATTTTTCGCTGTTCGGCAAAACCGAAAGAGCGTCGGAAATTACACGCACGCTTTGCGGCATGAACGTGATATGGTGGATTCTTTCGCTTTTAGCCCTTACGGCTGCGGCGGCATTCCTTTTTGCGCGCAGCGTGCGGCACGACAAAAACTATATTACGCCCGGCACGATAAAACTGTATCTTGATAAAATACCCTGCGGCATTTGCTGCTTTCTTGACAGCGGAAGGGTGCTGTTTTCCAATATCTGCATGAACGAAATTTGCAAATGTTTGACTTCATTTCCGCTATTGAACGGCAATCAGTTCAGCGACGCGGTATCCGACGGAATTATGACGGTTGAAGGCAAAGTCTGGCGGTTTTCCCGCCGCGACTTTATCCTCGACGGCAAAAACCTTCATGAAATAATCGCTTCTGACATTACGACGGAGTATGCCAAAACAAAGGCGCTCGAAAAGGATAAAGAGGACCTTTCCAAACTTAACCGCGAACTTCGCGAGTACTATTTAAACATTGACGAAACCGTCAGCAGACAGGAAATTTTGCAGGCAAAGGTAAATATCCACGACGAGATGAACAGACTTATGCTCTCCACCGCGGCGGCGGATATAAACGATACGCAGGAGCTTGACCGCATATTCTCGCTTTTGGAGCAAAACGTGCTGCTCCTCTGCATGGAAGCGGAAGAAACAAAGACCGAAAAAGCGTCGGTCAACATTGAAAAACTTGCAAAAGCGCTTAAAATCAATCTGATATGGCAGGGAACGCTCCCGGAGGAACTGTCGGAAAAACAGCAGATTCTGTTCTTCTCCGCTTGTCAGGAGGCGCTTGCGAACGCCGTAAAGCACGCGGAAGCGAAAACCATGAAAATTTCTTTCGAAGAAACCGAAAAGTATATTACGTGCTTTTTCACAAACGACGGAAAAATCCCGGATAAAGCCGTAAAATTCACGGGCGGACTGTCAAATCTGCGCGTTCTTGCGGAAAATCAGGACGCCGACGTTTCGATAAAACAGGGAGAGGAATTTACCCTCATTTTGCGATTTCCGAAAGACGCATAATCATTGAAATACCGCTTAAACCGTATTTTCCGCAAAAAGTGCAAAAATCATCCGTTTGGCTGATGTGAGAATTGAAATTTACGGTTAGAATATTATTGAGAAAATCTGAAAAGGAGGGAACAAAATGTCTTATAAAGTTTTAATCGTGGAAAATCAGGATATATCGCGCGATTTTTTCGAAATCTGCGTGTCAAACGACGGGCTTTTTGAGCACCTTCTTTCAATTCCCAACGCCTCGGCGGCGCTTGCCGTCTGTCAGACGAATAAGGTCGACCTCATATTGATGGACGTCATGACGGAGCTCGACCATAGCGGACTTGACGCGGCGGAAACGATAAAAAAGGAGTTTCCCGATATAAAGATCATCATAGTAACCTCAATGCCCGAATATTCATGGATTGCCAGGGCAAGAAACATCGGAGTCGATTCATTCTGGTATAAGGACGGGCATAAGGACAGCATACTTGAAGTTATGAAACGCACCGTGGCGGGCGAGCATATTTACCCCGATAAAACTCCGCTCATACGCATCGGAAACGCCACAAACCACGAATTTACCGAGCGCGAACTCGATATTTTGAAAGAACTGACCACAGGCGACACAAATTCCGAGATCGCCGAGCGTCTTTTCATTTCCGTTGCGACGGTAAAGAGCCACATTCAGCACTTAATGGAAAAAACGGGCTTCAAAACGCGCACTGAACTCGTTTCCGAAGCAAGAGGCCTCGGAATTGTGATAAAAAACAGGCGTAAAGACGGTTAAAACGAATAAAAAATAAAGAAACGGCAAGAGCCGTTTCTTTTTTACATTTTTTTCAAATATCATTCTTTTGGCTGATGTGAAAAGAAAAAAATTCCTCTATAATAGATATGGATTACTGTAATTAATAAAAAAGATATATTTTATTTCGGAGGTGCATTTTTTCACATGAAAAAACGGCTATTTTACAGTATAATAGGTATTTTTGTTTTTATTTTCATGTTTTTCGGCGTTGCAAACAAGACGCCGCTCGATTTGTCGACCCCGGCGGACGCCTTTATGGAGATTACGGATTTTGAATTTGAAAAGACAGGATTTCTTCAAGGCGAGTACCATTTGACGTACGAATGCGACGTCTGCGGCACGACGTGGGTTCTCGGAGGAACCTTTGACGGCTACAAAATGCCGGATTCGACGAAGCAGCAGCTCGTGTGGGACAACATGACCGACCGCGAAAAAAGCGATTTCCCGGGCTACTGCGAATACTGCTATTTCGAGCATCTGTGCACCGGCTGTTATAAAGAAATCGAAGACTGCGAAAAGTACTGCAAGGAGTGCATGAAGTGCAACGACTGCTGGGACCAGAGCAAGCACTGCAACGAATGCTGCGAGGAAAACACGCTTTGCGACGGCTGTCTCGACATCGGCGAATACCGCTGTATTGACTGCCACAGCTCCGACGATTTCTGCTTTAACTGCGAAACCTGTCTTATTGCGGCGGGAGCAAACGGAAACGTGTGCGAAAGCGACGACCCGAAACCGCACTGCCTTGACTGCTGCGTGGACTGGCGCTGCGACGGATGCGCGGAATGCTTTCTCGGACGTCAGGACGATTACTGCTTAAACTGCTATGAGTGCCTCAGCTGTGCGGCGGCGGCAAGCGACCACTGCAAAGAGTGTTACGTCTGCTTTGACGCACAGGAAGCGTGCGAGGGAACCGACGACTTCTGCCGTCCCTGCTGCGTTGCGGCCGGCAACCACTGCGATGAATGCGACGAGCACATAGACGACAACTGGTGCGAGGGCGGCCTGGACGGAAGACACTGCCGCGACTGCGCCGAGGCCAACGACTGGATATGCGAACAGTGCGACAGATGCGCCGTCTGCAATGACTTCTCATTTTGCGACGAATGCGGACTGTGCTTTGAATGCTGCAGTGAAAATGCCGCGAACGAGGGCTGCGAGTGCCTTGAATACTGCGTCGAATCGGCTGATTTCACCGACGAAGCCCATCTGTGTCAGCAGTGCTTCTACGCCTTCTCGTGCGCCGAGGAATTCTGCGACACCTGCGGACTGTGTAAGGAATGCTGTGAGATGAACGCCGACGAATACGGCTGTACGTGCGGCCTTTGCGTCGAGGACAGCGAATTTGAGGAGCATCTGTGCGAGCAGTGCGGACTTCCGACGTGTGAAAGAGGCGATTTCTGCGGCGAATGCGGACTGTGCGAGGAGTGCTGTCTTGAAAACTCAGAAGCAGAGGGCTGTTCCTGCGGTATCTGCATAGAAAACAGCGATTTTGAAGACCCCGACCATGAGTGCGCGGACTGCGGACAGTTCTCGTGTAATATAGATTTCTGCGAATACTGCGGACTGTGCCTTGACTGCTGCGAGAGCAACTCCTCTACCGAATACGGCTGTTCGCACGGCGTCTGCACGGATAACCCCGACTGGAACGACCACTACTGCGATACCTGCGGAAAATGTAAGGAAGACTGCGACTGCGGACAGGAGTGCTGCGCCGACCCGTGGGCGGGAAAATCGCTTCACGGCACCGACGTGCAGATAGGCGAAATACTGATACAGCCTTTCAATAAGAAAAAACACGTTACGCGCGACAACATGTCTGCGCGCCAGGCAAGCCTTGCCACCTTCCGCACGAAGGTTTACGACCCGAACGGAAACCTGAATTATCAGTGGTATCAGAAGAAAAACGGCGGCGCGCCCGAGGCGCTCGTCGACAATACGCGCTACGTAGAATACAGGGACGAGACGTTCATAATCGTTGACGGCGCGGCGACGCCGAGACTTACGGTTGCGACTCCGTCCGACGCCTGCCACGTAAATTACACCTACTACTGCGTAATATCCGATTCGCACGGAAACGTGCTTTCCACAACGGATGAAGCGCGCCTTGTAGGAAAACATACCTATGAGTGGAAATGGGAAGACGACCATTTTCACCGTCAGGTCTGCATAGGAAGCGGATGCGGAGACACAAAGTCCGGCATGAGAAAAGTACACGACATAGGTCCGTGGCACTTCCTGTCGTATGCGACGGCGACGACCGGCGCAACGCTTGCGCGCACCTGCAACGTCTGCGGAGGTATCAGCGAATCGATTAAAACCGAGCCTTTGGGAGCAAACCATACGGCTCACAACTACATATACATTCCCGTAACGCAGACAGACAAAAACGGCAAAGAGGTAAGCTATACGCACATTAAGGTCTGCCGCTGCGGAAAGAACGACGGACTCGAGGAGTATCACGACTGGAATCAGTGGATAGTAACCGAAGCCGCCGACGACCACCACAAGGGCTCGAAATATCACGAGTGTCTGAAATGCAACTACCGCGAGACGGTTGAAATACCCATTCAGACGCACGAGCATATATTCAACCTTCACGAATACGACGCCGCGTTTTACAGGGTGGGCGCCGACAGAAAGTATCACTGGCAGTACTGCGGAGACCCCGACTGCGAGGCTGTTGCTTTCAAGGAAGAACACACTTACGGAGGCTGGATGTGGCAGTTAAACGTACCGCTGTCGCTTTATGACGCGACGATATACAGAGAATGCCAGGTTTGCGGATACATTGACGTAAGGACGATAAGGGCCGGATTCCATCCGCTCGCGTTTATAAACGCCTCCAAATCGGTGCTTTCCGCCGATAACTGGGATTCGGAGGAAAAATATACCTGCGAGGTTACGGCAAAGCCTCCGAAGGGATATACCTTCTACCGCTGGAGAGATACCGGAGAATGCGGAATAATTTTTGAAGAGTATTACGAAACGTATCCAAACGGAGACCCTAAAAGGGATTCCAACGGCAATATAATATGGAAGCGGTATAACATTTATGACGAGACGGTCGTAATATCCCTTGACCGCTATGATAAGAACGGCAATTTCCACGGCCTCAACACGCTTTACGAGCTTACGGCGGAAATCAGCAGAATAGATAACGACGTAACGGTTTACTACCCTGACGGCTTCTCATATACGCTGACCGAGGGCGAAGCTCTCGACGCCGAGGAGTTCGACATCGACGGCACGGGAGACGTTATTTGGTACGAATCGCAGGTAGAAGACGAATACGGCTATCGCACGGTAACGATTCACCTTGACGGCTACGACGGCGGTCCGCTCGTGCTTGAAAACACGGGGCTGCCCTGCGACTTTAACATAGTCGTCGACGGCGACTCCACGATTACCGCAAACGGTCAAAATTTTGCGATTCTGGGATGCTACACCGGCGGAAACATAAAGATTTCCTCGTCGAACGGCGCAGAGCTGAGACTCAACGTAAGAAGCGGCAAAGGAGCCGAGGTTTACGGCATAAAGGCGCGCCGCGCAAAGAAGTGGTATGGAGACAAAATCACGATATGCGGAGATATACTCGTACAGCTTGACGTTACCAACACGAGATCCGACGGCGAGGCGTTCGGTCTTTACTCCTCGTCGTGGGTTGAGATACTTGACCAAGCGTCCGTCGAAATGACAATAAGAAGCTACGCAGATTACCTCGGCGACGACAGAACCATTGCGGCGACCGGCGTTTATGCGAAAAAAGAGCTTCAGATAGATACGACGGGCTATATAGACATAGTCGTACACGACGTTGACGTCTCAAACGGCATGAAGGGCAGAGGCATCAACGCAAAAGACGTGATAATCGACAATATCGGCAGCATGACCGTCGTATATCCCGCAAATTCCAAAAACGCATACAAGAGAAAGGTTTCTTACGACCACAAGGCGTACATTTTCCACGCATACGACGACGGAAAGAGACATTACTACAGGAACGGCGCGCTTGCGGATGTAATCGACGTAAAGAAGCTCGTAATCGAGCCGGGTTATCCCGTAACCTTCGACGTCGCAAGCGGTTCTACGCTCAACGTTGACTACCTTTACACAAACGACCTCGGCGATTACATGATAAAGCCGGGCGACGACCTGATATTCTACACGGCTCCCGCGTCGGGACACTACAAGGAGAACGTAAGAGAGGGCGCGAAAGTGCTCAAGCCGAGCTCCTCCGACGACGGCGTAAGAACGAAATACGTGCTTGAGAACATAACCGCTCCGCATACGTTCACCGTCGACACGGGATACCTGTTCAGACCGTTCGACTCACAGCCGGCGCTCTCGCAGACGGACGTGTTCTTCGGAAGCGAAGCGATAGTAACGTTTACCATGAACAACGTATTTTCGGCGCTTGAAGGACACGCAAAGTTCGACGGAGACAAGCCGACAACCCCGAAATTCGCGCTTAAGAAGCTTTCGGGAGGCGCAGCTTCAAGCGGAGACCTTATTTCCCACGGTCAGACCGCAAACGAGGTGTTCTTACAGCGCTACAACGAGGAGACCGAATTCTTTGAGAACACGGGAATCTCGTTTGAGCCGACTGCTCTCGGAAACGTATCCTTCAACGACGAGGAATACTCGTCGCGGCTCGCAACCGTAAGGTACCGCCTCATGGTGCTGTACGACGGCATGGAATACTGCTCCGACGAGTTCACGGTTCACTGGACCGACAACGAAAACGACAGGACGACGCCGGTTGCGTCCGCTGTCGAAATATACATCAAAAAAGCGCTCAGAGGCTATCCGCTCGGCGTTTACGAGGACGGAGGCGCCTGGGAGAGACTCGGAAGCGAATACGAACTGCTCGTATACGACGTTGACCAAGGAAAAGGCTACGTCGAGACGAAAAACGAGTACAACAAGGCGGTAAACGTAAAGAAAAACCGCAAACTGCTCAAGGTTGCCGAATTTGACTACCACACCGGTCTGCTTACGCTTTACGGCGACCTTCAGGGAGCCGATTTTGACGGCGACGGCAGCACGGAATGGTACAACCTTTCCGATTTTCTCGTTGCAATACGCGTTCCGTCGACCGTAAACGGCGGAATTACGATAGACGTAAGAGAAGAAACGAATATTTCGGGACATTACGAAGATTTCGGAAATGAAGGCTGGTACGGCAGCGGCGGACTTGAAAACGTAACGCACACGGGCGCGATTCCGGCGGTTATACAAAACGAGAGCGAATACGGCTCTGTTCACATAACCTCAACCACGGAAAGCGACGCGTTTTTAATCCTCTAACGCACCGGAACCGAGTATTTCGAGGGCATAACCTACTACGGAATCAAGGCGAACGGCGACGTTACGATTGACGGCGACGTAAACGTACAGATTTTCTCCGACGCGAAGTCCGGTTACGAGGACGCGTACGGCAAGCTTGCGTACCGCATCGGCGTATATGCCGAGGGAGACGTCAACGTAATCCAAAACGCGAATTTGGACGTAGCTTTTGAAGCAAACACAAACGGTACGGCGTTCCTTAAAGGAAAAGCGCTCGGAGTCAAGGCGCAAGGCAGCGTAAACATCCTTGATTACGGCTGGATATATCTTTACTGCGAAGCAAAGAAATCAAATCTCGCCGGCACGTACTACATGCTCGAAGCAAGCGGACTGAATATCGCAGGACACGGACAGCTGTCGGCGTACGGCGAAAAGGAAATAGATATTCCCGTTTATATTGACGGCGACGCGTTCATTTCTACGACCGGCAAGATCGAGCTCAGCTCGAAGAGCAGCAACGGCGCATATACAAACTGCATCAAGACCACCGGCGACCTTGTAATCAAGGAGCCCACGACGATTTTGTTCGAGTATCTGGGAAGACCGGCGGGCGGCAGTCCCGTATATGAAGGCGACGTTGAATATGACGGCGACGTAGTATGCTATCTGACAGACGGCGCGGCGTCCACCAAAGAAGAATATTACCCCGGAGTTCCCTACACCGTTGCGGTTGAAACCGATTACGGCGCGGCTGACTTCGGCAACCACGAAATAATCATAAAACGTAACGGCGTCGAGATTTCACAGCAGGTCGACGCGGGTTATCTTAACGTATGCAAGGGCGACTTTGTAACGTATACGGCGGCCGAAGCGCTCGACGGATACAGATTTGACGGCTGGGTTGTCGAATCGAGCATCGCGCCCGAGGACCTCGTGATAAACGGACGTGAAATTTCGTTTACGATGCCCGACAAAGACTTAAAGCTGCACGCGGTTTACTCCAGCTACGCGTTTGAAGAGGAGCCCCCGTACTTCATCATCACGAACAAGGCTTCGACGGAAGGCAAGATTCACTGGAGAATCGACACGGGCGAGTCGACCCTGTACGGGGTAGACCTTGAGTACCTGCACACCTCCGTAAGCGGCGAAACCGAGTGGCGCTCCTTCAGCAGCGGAGCTAACGGATGGAGGCTGAGTCAGGATATTCAGACGTTCATGAACCCGAGCAACGGCGAATATATCTATAAAGGAGTGTCGCTTGTAGGACTTGCGGGAAGCAGCACGCTTGAAAGAGTAATCGACACAAACGAGTACAAGACCTTCCGCATACATGCGTGGGGCATCAATGACTATTACAGCCAGCCGTTCACGATAGATTTCGCAAAGGGCATACACGTTCTTCTGTCGGAAGACAGGGAAAATCCCGGTCTTGCAATTCCCGCGGACTACATGGGAACGGAATATCTCGTAAACTTTGCAAAATACGTCTACTCGGACGTAGGACCCATGAGCTATTCGCTGTACTTTGCCGACCTGTTCGGCCCGATAAGCCCGAGCGTATGCCAGGCGAACATGTTTGAAAACGGAATGCTGCGCTTCATAAGAAACGGCGCGCACTCGGCGGTTTACGGCATAGAAGGCTCGCTTTACGTTACGGCAACCGACGAAACGAGCGGCAGATCCTTCAAGATTCCGTTCGATTTCGGCGAAATATACGAATGCGAAGTATATCCGCTCATAGTTGCGGGCAAGAAGGTAACCGAACGCAACAAAGATAACGTCTTCGGCGACGGAACGGTTTCGTACGACCCCGACACAAAGACGCTGACGCTGCACGACGCGACGATAGACGAAATTTATCCGATGCGTTCCGACGCCGAACTTACAATCGCGGCATACGCGATACTGAGCGTACAGGACCTCAACATCAATCTTGTCGGCGAGAACGTCATCAACGTTTCGCGCAACTCGCTGTGCCACACCCAGGCGGTAGGAAGCATCTATACGGGCAACACGGTGGGTATAGGAAACGTGATAAACGACACGTGGCGTCCGTACCTGACGGAAAGCGACGATTTCCGCATAAATATCAGCGGCGAGGGCTCGCTTGAAATTTTGATTGACGGTTTCTACGGCGACGGAATCCACAGCATAGGCGACGTTACGATTGACGGCGGAAACATAAGGATAAAATCCGAATACTCGGGTATTTCCTCCGAAACCGGCTCGTTTGTAATGAATTACGGCACGCTTGACGTTGATACCGCACAGAGAAGCTGCGTAGCATTGTCCGGCAGCGACGCCCGCTTCACGATAAACGGCGGAACCGTAAGCTTAAACGGCGGAACCGACAGCTACGTAGTTTCCATGGGACCCACAAATTACCAGAATGAAAACTATATGCAGCTGAACGACGGCGAGCTGAGACTTGACACCAAGTCCGCAACGTACGACCTCACAAGCCGCACGTTGTACTATACCGACTGGATGTATAAGCTTTACGGCGCAAACGGAAACAACGCGATGGCGCCTCTTGAATACGGCGAGGTTGCTTCGTCGTTCGACCACCTGAAATACGTACGTCAGTATGCAATCTGGGTAAACGGCAAGCAGCTCACGTCGGAAAATCTTGAGGTACAGTGCGGCAGAGGATACGCGTTCTACGTTCCCGAAGTGAATACGCTTTACCTCAACAACGCGCAGATCACAAAGGGCGTTGCATACTGGAACGGACCTCTTGCGGCGGCGGGCATCCGCTCGCAGCAGCCCGTAAACGTTTACTTCTCGGGCTGCAACTCGATAGACCTGTCCTCGAAAGAATATTACGAGATCAACGGAGATCCGTACGAGCTTCAGAGTGAGGAAACCGAAAACAGCCGCGAAATATTCGGTATAGAAGTGTCCCAGTCCCTCGGATTTGACGACTACTACCTCGGAATTTACGGCACGGGCTATTGCACAATGACCGGAATGAGCACCGGAATCAGCGCCGGCACCGGAAATATGCCGATAATCATCGACGGCCCCGGTATACAGATTACCGACAGCGACGGCGGTATCGAGGGCGAAATTGATATAAACTCCGGTTATCTGGGAATAGAAGCCGATTACTTCAGTATCTACGGACTTATCGATACGTCCGACTACAGCCCGATTTTCGCATACGGCGGAGCGTCTAAAACCAACTTTTCGCCCGTAGATATGTCGGTTGTCGAAAATGCGGCAAATAAGGGCTGGGGCTACGATTATCCGTTCTTCAGACTGCATAACAGAGCGGGCACCACCGAGCAGACAATCGTCGGAGATATCCTTGAAATATCGGATGAAGAAACAAAGATAGGAGTCAGCACGGAAGGCCTTGCAAAAGAAGTGCCGACCGACGTAATCGTTATCCAGTATAAGAACGGAAGAGTAACGCAGGCAAGAGTCGTTACGGTTTATCCGTCCGATTACGACGACGTAATCCTCCTTACCTTCGGTACGGATAAAAACGCAAAATACCGCGTTTACGCACTCGATAAACAGCTGAAACCTCTTACCGACGTCTATAATATAGGAACCGAAGAATAAAGTAAGATAAATAAAAAACCTCGCGTAAGCGAGGTTTTTTTGTATTTAAAATCAAAATCAATAACCGAAAACGCTTGCGTTGTACGCGGCGCAGATTCTGTTTGTGTTTTTGATGATTATGTTCATCGCCACAAAAGCGCCGATTCCGCATAACAGCGAGCCGAATAACATCCACATAAGGACTGTTGTTCCGTTTTCCTGGAACGTCATTCCGTATCTCGGCGCGTTGTCGGCAAGCCGGTTGCCGAGCTTGTAGTGCCATACCCACGCGTAAATGCCGCAGGTGATGAACGTCAAAAGAATGAACTGCACAAGTCCGCCGGTTGTCTGTCCGTCGCCGGAGCAGGCGGTGTTGACATCCTTTGCAAGCTTGTATATGAAGTAGTAGGAATAAATGCCGCAGGTGATGATGGATAAAAGTATGTACATCCAGAGACTTCTGTCTGTCTGGAGACGCGGCTGGAAATTCGGGTTCTGGTACTGATTTCCCCTGAAATCGTTTACCGCGTTGTCAAGCTGGTTTTCCGCAGACTGAAAGGCGCTTTTTGCCGATTCGTACGCCTGCTGCCCGAATGAAACGCTCGCGCCGCAGTTGGAGCAGAACTTTTGGTTGTCCTCAACAAAATGACCGCAATTTTTGCAATACATAGTCAATTTCCTCCGTGAAAAACGTAATTTAATAATTCGGCTGCCTTTCCTTCAGAGGGACGAAAGACGACGACGTCGTTTTCGGAAGATATCAGTCGAATCACATATATAATAACAAACAAAA
>JAGDBE010000235.1 GCA_017959195.1 Clostridia bacterium
ACAAACGTTATATCCATTACCGACGGCCAGATATTCCTTGAAACGGAATTGTTCCACGAGGGAATCATTCCCGCAATAAACCCCGGTATTTCGGTAAGCCGTGTGGGCGGTTCCGCTCAGTTAAAGGCAATGAAAAAGGTTGCGGGCGAGCTTAAGCTTCTTTATTCGCAGTATCTTGAACTCAAATCCTTTGCGCAGTTCGGAAGCGACCTCGACGCCGACACCAAAGCGCGTCTTGCGCTCGGTGAACGCATTGTGGAGGTTTTGAAGCAGAACCGCAACTCCCCCATCCGCGTTGGCTGTCAGGTAGCCATCATTTACGCAGTTATTCACGGCTATTTAAACGACGTTCCCGTAAATCAGGTTAAAGAATACGAAGATAAACTGTATTCGGTTCTTAACGCCGAGCACAAGGACTTGCTCGAACGCCTGGAAAACAATTACTACGAGGACAGCGACGTTCAAGCGCTTGAAAAAGTGCTCGAAAGCCTGAAATAATATATAAAGCTGAAAAAACGGAGGTGAATATATGAGCAACGACATAAAGACGTTGAAAAAAAGGATAAAGAGCGTCGATTCCACTCTTCATCTTACAAAAGCCATGCAGCTTGTTGCGGCGTCGAAGATATGGCGCGCAAACGACGCCATGGCGAAATCGCGCTCATATATGGACGCCTTTGAACACGTTATAGAAAACCTTTCTTCCAACAAGGAATGCAGAAAGAGCCCGTATCTCGCCGATTCTCCGGGAGAAAAGGTTAAAATGATAGTAATCGCGGGCGACAGAGGCCTTGCGGGCGGATACAACGCAAACGTATACAAGCTTGCGGGCAAATATCCCGACTCTGAAATAATTCCGATAGGAAAAAGGGCGAACGACAAATACGCAAAGTCTTCAGAGCCCGTATACGCGGAGCACTTCACCGCCGGGCAGTCGGCAAAGCTCGCAAAGTCGCTTTGCGACGAATATCTCGAAGGAAAAATCGACAAATTAACGATTATCTGCACTAAATACGTTTCTGCAATGACGCAGGAGCCGTGCTTCAAACAGATTCTTCCGATTGAAGTAAATGAAAAAACCTCGGATTCCTCGATTATATTTGAGCCGGATGAGCTCAACGTGTTGAACACGGTTGTCCCGGAATACGTTGCGGGCTTCATCAGCGCCTGCGTAAAAGAAAGCTTTGCCTGCGAAGTCGCCGCAAGAAGAATGGCGATGGATTCCGCCGGCAAGAACGCAAAACAGATGATAGACGACCTCAAAATCGCATACAACCGCGCTCGGCAAAGTTCGATTACCAAGGAAATTACCGAAATTGTCGCAGGAAACAGCGATTGATTATGATATATTCCTTACAATTCAAAGGAAAGGCGTGAAATTTAATGTCAAACTCCAAGGGTACTGTTTCGCAGGTCATGGGACCTGTCGTAGACGTAAAATTCGAAAACGGAGAGCTTCCGGATATATATACCGCGCTTGAAATCCCCGTAGGCGAGCGCAAACTCACCGTGGAAATAGCTCAGCACATCGGCGACAACACCGCAAGATGCATTGCCATGGCTTCCACAGACGGACTTAAAAGAGGCACGGAAGTTATAAATACGGGAAAGCCCATAAGCGTTCCCGTCGGAAGAGAGACGCTCGGCAGAATATTCAACGTCCTCGGCGACGTCGTTGACAACGGTCCCGAAATCGAAACGGAAGAGCGTTGGAACATTCACAGACCCGCACCGGCATACAGCGAACTCTCGACTTCAACCGAAATTCTGGAAACCGGTATTAAAGTCGTCGATTTGATATGCCCCTATTCGAAAGGCGGAAAAATCGGACTTTTCGGCGGTGCAGGTGTTGGAAAAACGGTTCTTATAATGGAGCTTATAAACAATATCGCAAAACAGCACGGCGGACTTTCGGTATTTACCGGCGTCGGCGAGCGTACGCGTGAAGGAAACGACCTTTATTACGAAATGAAGGAGTCCGGCGTTCTCGCAAAGACAGCATTGGTGTTCGGACAGATGAATGAGCCGCCCGGCGCAAGAATGAGAGTTGCGCTGACAGGTCTTACAATGGCTGAATATTTCCGCGACAAGCAACACAGAGACGTTTTGCTTTTTATAGATAACATTTTCAGATTCACGCAGGCCGGTTCTGAGGTGTCGGCACTTCTTGGAAGAATGCCTTCAGCTGTAGGATACCAGCCGACCCTGGCAAATGAGATGGGCGCGCTTCAGGAGAGGATCACTTCAACAAAGGAC
>JAGDBE010000236.1 GCA_017959195.1 Clostridia bacterium
GAAGCGGAAACACCGAATATCTTATTTATCTTAAAAATCTTTGATTTATGATCGGAGGAAAAAACAATGAATATTTTTGAAATTCTGAAATCCGTGCTTCTCGGTATTGTCGAGGGTATTACCGAATGGCTGCCCATAAGCTCGACGGGACATATGATTTTCGTAAACGAGCTTATGAACAACACCGGCTTTACGGATTCTGACCTGTACATATACGTAATACAGCTCGGAGCTATTCTTGCAATAGTTACGCTGTATTTCAGCAAACTCAATCCTTTTTCCTTTAAAAAGACGAAAGAGGAAAGGGTAAAGACGTGGCAGTTATGGTTTAAAATACTTATCGCCTGCATACCTGCGGCGGTAGTGGGACTTCTGCTCGACGACTATATGGAAAACCTGGAAAACTGGAAAGTCGTATCCGCAATGCTCATAGTATACGGTATCGCGTTTATAGTCGTTGAAAAACTAAAGAAAAAGACGACGGTAACGTCATTTGACAACTTTACCTACAAGACCGCGATTCTTATAGGCGCATTCCAGATGCTTTCGGTAATTCCCGGAACTTCGCGCTCGGGCGCTACCATTCTCGGCGCGATAATCTTAGGCTGCTCAAGAGAGATTGCCGCTGAATTTTCGTTCTTCCTCGCCGTGCCCGTCATGATCGGAGTAAGCTTTATAAAGCTCATAAAGAACGACACGCCGCTTACGACGGAAAACGCCGTAATTCTCCTTATCGGCATGGCGGTTGCGTACCTTGTGTCGCTGTTTGTAATAAAAGCGCTCATGGAATATATCAAAAAGCACGATTTCACGGCTTTCGGCTGGTACAGAATAGCGCTCGGAATTTTGATGATTCTGTTCTTTACGCTGAGACTGTACGTATTTGCGTAAACAAAAATACAATAAAAAAAGCAGCGGAAGCTGCTTTTTTGTTTTATCTTATTTTTCAAACGCGGCGAGCGCCGCTCCGATTACCGTGCCGAATTCGGAATTATCGGGAATGACGAAATTCATATCGAACATTGTCGAGAGAATTTCAAAGACGTATTTTGCCTGAGGTATTTTAGAAAGACTGCCGGTGAGAACAATGTCTTTTGTATTCCTGCTTCTCGCAGCAAAAACCGCAAGCATGCCGACCGATTCGAAAACCATATTCAGTATGCCGAGAGCGATGTCGTTTTTGGAAGCGATGTCGCTTAACTTTCCGAAGTTTGAGGCGGTCATGTGTGAGGGAAGTCCTCCTATGTCCTTTTTTGTTATGTCGCCTATCCGAAGGTCGATATTTTCTATATCTCCGTTTTCCGCAAGTTTTACGAGTGTTTCAAAATCGGAAACTCCGAGCATCTGCTTCGAAAGCCCCATTATTGTGCCTCCGCCGACGCCCGTACCGCCCATATATTCGTAAACGGGATTTTTACCTGTTTTATCCGCCGATACTATCGCGGTACCGGTGCCCATGCTTACGACTATCGCTTTATCGTAGCCCGAAGTGAAAAGTCCGCCGCGTCCGACGCATTTGAATTCAGACAGGTGCGACGCCGGGATGTCGTATATTGTTTTGCCGACAAAAGACGAGCCGACGCCCGTTATCATAACCTTTTCGATGTCGGGAATATCAATGCCGTTTTCCGACGTGAATTTTCCGAAGGCGCCGAAAACCGAGGCGAGCTGGTCGCTTGCCTTTACAAAAATCGGGGATATAAGTTTGTCTTTTTCCTTTGCGTCGAAGCCGACGATTTTAGTCGTGCTGCCGCCGACGTCAATACCTATGATTTTACCCATATTTCCCTCCGAAAATCAGTTTGTGTTTTTATTGAGAATAACCGAAAGGCGGTTTATAGCGGGGGACAGAATCATATTGAGCAAAAGCTCCGCGATAAAGTTCAGTCCCGCGCATACGATTACGAGAAAATATATTACCGACGTTCCCGACACGAAGTTTTCCGAAAGCGTGTCGCTTACCGCAAGAAGCGAGCCGAGAATAAATAAACCCGTGTTGACAATGGGGCATGCCGCGCACGCGGCGACCGCGGCAACGTATGAATTCTTCTTTTTCAGCGCTTTATATACAAGGCCTGCCGCAAGACCTGCAAGCGTCGCTTTCAGTATGCAGATAAGGGAAGTATATACCGGGTGCGCCGCGAAGAGAACGCTCGTAAAATAGTCCGCTCCCGATATTCCCGCCCAAAGCGTGATTGCGCCGAAAACAAATCCGAGAAAAGCACCGCTTGCGGGGCCTAAAAGTATGGCGCCCGCCGCTATCGGCACGAGAACAAGACTGATACTTGTGGGACCTATATGAATAAAGGTTCCGAGCGACTGAAAAATAATGACTATCGCGGTAAGAATGGCGAGCTCCGCCATTTTCACGAGTTTACTGTTTGTCTTCAATTTCAACATCTCCTGTTTTTGCTTCTGGCATCCCGTATATATCGGTTATGGCGCGCATAAAATCGGCGTCGGACATGCTTTCGGTTACTGTAATGCGGTACATTTTTTTAAGCGATTCCGGCGAATTGAGTTTCAGCGTGTTTTTTCCGCCCGAGCGGGTGGTAAACGTCGATATGACGCCGCATTCGGCAAGTATTTTTTCGGTTATGTCGGACGAAATGCCGTGCGGGTACGAAAAAGACGTTATATGCTTTTCAAAATGCTTGAAATATTCGTCGTCGTAGGTTTTGAAATCGTTTTTGAATATTGTTTTGAAATCGTTTATCTGCTCTTTTGTGTGGGGAATTGCAAGTTCTCTTGCACCTTCGCCCGAAATGTCGTAAGACTGGTGCATGTCGTATGTGTGAGACTGTATTTCAACAAGCCCCGAGCCTACCATTTCCTTTGCTTCCTCATATGAAAAGTGGGGGATAATCGGAATTCCCGTATCCTTATAGGTGCTTTTTCCGAAAGAACAGCCTATTGCGAAAATCGTCGCTTTCAGGTTATTGTCTTTAAGGAAGGGAAAAGCAAGCGTGTAGTTGCTTTTATATCCGTCGTCAAACGTTACGCAGACGGGGTTTTCCGGCAGCGGCGCGATACCGTAAACGTAATCGGCAAGCTCGGACACGGTAACGGTGTTGTAGCCCGCTTCGGTAAGCAAACCCATGTGGCGCTTGAAGTGCTTTAATGAAATTGTCGAGTCGCCCTTGCCGACCTTGTCAACGTGGTGATAAAGCAAAACGGGAACGTCTTGCGTATCCTTGAAGACATAATCAGGCTTTGTTTCGGCTTTCGTAAAACCGACGTAATTAATAAGATAATACGTCAGCGCCGCCGCGGCAAGCAAAAACAGCAGGGCGGGAAGATAAAGCAAAAAATATCGTTTTATTTTATTCATCGCAAATCCCGTTTATTATAATATACAATATTATACAATCATATTGCGCCATTGTCAATATTTTTGCTTTTCGAAAGCGTAAAAACGGCGTTTTTAGGTCCGGTACAAATATTGAAAATCTTTAAAATATCTATTTACAATATTATTATAATATGTTATAATAAATAAAACCGAAGTATTATGTATTTGTATGAAAATTCGGAGGTAAAAATGCCGAAATACACGAATGCAAGGAACAATTACGATAAAAACGACAAAAACAAGAATTTTGTGAACCATAAAGACCGGAAACGCGCGCAGGCACGCCGCGGAAATGAGGATTTCCGCCCCGAAAACCGCCAAAAAAGAGCAAAAGACGCGC
>JAGDBE010000237.1 GCA_017959195.1 Clostridia bacterium
CCGTTACCGTTACGTCGAATCTGTAAGTTCCGTTAACCGTCTTTGTGGGTTTCGGATAGCAATCGTCAACGTTTACGGGAACGTAGGTCTCTTCGCCGTCCATGAGAACCTTGAGGTACTGGTCGTATCTGTTGGTTCTGGTGTTGAACGAGGAGATCGTTTCTTCTTCAAGCGGAATGATTATATCGTCGGCATTGTTGAACGAGGAGTTGTTTTCTATGATTTCATAGTAAACTGCCTTGCCGCTCAGCGAGTAAACTATAGCAGTCTTATTGAGGTTGCCGTAGTCGAGGATTGCCGTAGCGAGGTTCGTCGAAGAATAGAAGTTCGTGAACGCTCTGTCTATCTGGTGAGCCGAAATCTGCGTCGAGTTGCCTATTCTTACATAGTAGCTCTGCATCTTACCGGAAATATAGGTGATAACGCCCTTATATGCCGCTGCAACAGACTGGATTTCAACGTAGTTTGCCTGCTGGCTGATATAAGCTGCAACGAAGTCGCCGTCGTTATATGCAACGCCGTATACGTCAGCACCGTTCGTATAAATTACCGGGAGGCTCTGGAATGCGTCGGGGTTGGCAGGAGTGATAACAACCGGCTTATTTTCTCTGTATTCTGCGAACTTCGAGAAGTTATAATCCTTGCTTGCTACAATCTTACCTACCGTTGCGGGTCTGAACCAAACGTATTCGATTCTGCCGTCGCCGTCGTTATCGTATGCGTCTATCTTGAACATACCGCCGTAATAGATGGCTCTGAATGCATTGAGGAATGCGCTGTCGCCGTCAGGCGTGCCTGTTTCCTCGTTGCTCTGCCAATGGTCGTCGATTGTATAGAACGAATAGAGGTGATTTGCTTTATCGAGGCAAACCATATCGATTCTCTTTGCGTTATCTGCGTTTCTTGCTTCATATTCGCTTACGCCGTCAATGTGCTTGGGCGTGAAGTACGTGTACGGAGCGTCGTAGAAGTAGCAAGTCTGTCCGGAAACGGTAAGAGCGCCCGTTGCTCTCGGGAATTCGCTGTCGCCGTTGTAGTATTTTCTGCTCCATCTGCCGAGCTTTGCGCTGTTGTTGGAATACATTATCATCTTGCATTCCGCAAGCAGTATTTCTTCAACTTTATTTTCTTTTTCGTTGAATTTGCAGAAAACTTTTACTTCCGACATGATGTAGGAGTCGGCGTCGCCGTCGAGTCCGAGTTCGGCTGCCGTTGTGTAGAAGCCGGGGATCTTGTCGCCTTCTTTTGCTTCAAGGAACATGGTTCCTTCGCCGTTTGCGTCTTCCGTAGGCTTGTATACCGAACTGTCTTCGCTATCGTTAAATGCGTAATGAGTCGTTTCTCTTACTACAAAAGTCTGCTCTTCTACTTCATAAATCTTTTCGCAGAGAGTCTTGTTCGCTTCTTCGCTCATAAGCGTCCATTTTCCGTTGGAAAGACGGTAAGGAGTCTCTTTGAGTTCCTTTTCGTTCATTTCAGCGTAGAATGCATTATAAAGGATGATTGCGATGTCGCCTCTCGTAAGCTCCGATTCATAGTCTTCAAACAGATTCGACGGAAGTCCCTTGTTGAGTTCAACTCCCTTGCTTTCTGCTATCGTTATGTAATCGTAAGGATATGAAAGAACAGCGTCTTTTTCGTATCCGAGGGCTCTTACTACCATCGTGTACGCGTCCTGAAGCATTATCGTGCCTTCGGGATCGAATTCGGTAGCTGATACGCCCTTGATTATTCCCATGGAATTTGCCCATGAAATCATTCCGAAGAACGTGTCGTCCGTAAGGTCGGTGAACGGTGTGGTGTTCGGTCCGCCTTCAAGGGACGCGCCTTTTTTCATGAGTCTGTAAATAAATGCGGCCATCTGTTCACGTGTTACGAAAGCGGATGTGCCGAATGCAGTCTCGGTTACTCCCTTTGTTACGCCGATACCTTCAAGCAAGGTTACCGCGTTTGTCAGGATTTCGTTATTGGGGTCTACGTCAGTAAATTTGGATGCAGCGCTTGCGTTGAACGCAAAGACGGAGCAAACAAAAATTACTGCGAGGACCAGAGTAAGAGTACGCTTAAAATTTCTCATTTGGATTTCCTCCCGCATTATTTTTATATGTCTCTTTTAGTTAGACTTATATACATAATATATTGTATATCACTATTGCGCATTTTGCAAGAGTTTTTTTGCTTTGTAACACAAAAGTAACAATATTTTTTTGTGTTTTTTATTCTTTTTGTTTAATCTTACAAAATCGCGGGCGGTTTTTATACACTTTTTACAAAACTAATTAACTGTTTTTATTTTATTCAACGCAATAAGACAGTTTTCAACCGCTTTCGAAATCGCTCCCGGCCCGATAAATGCAAAAAAAGATCCCGGTCTTTCGACCGGGATCCCGTTTATGGATTAACTAACCGGATTCAATTTTAACCAATCAGATTTGAATTAGTCAACATCGAGTTCCTGAGTTTCGCCGTCCATTACCCAAACTACTGCGAAGAGCAGGTCGCCGTTGAAGCCGTCTTCATCTTTTGCGAACTTGTTGTTTTCGTCTTCCCAATCGATGAGCATTGTAGCTTTAACGTATTTAGCGTACTTCGTGGAGTAGGTTGCGCCGTCGTCTTCTGTGTACGACTTGTTGTAGCATCTGATTGCGTCGTTGTCGTCGTCTGCAAGGTCAGCCTTGTTGAGTGCGGACATCGAGCCCCATGTAATAACGTCTTCGATCCACTTCGTGTCGGATCCGAGTCTTACTACAGATGCCTTTTCAGCGTTTACATAGTAAACAGTCGTGAGGTCGCCGTACGGGCAGATTTCGAGAGTATCGTCATCAGGATCGTACGAGAGTACCCAGTACTTCTGCATATCTTTGAACTGCTGCGACTTAGCGTTTTCATCAACCTTACCTGTCGAGGTTACGGTTACCATATCGCCGTATGCTTTAACCTTTACAGATGCAGCCTTGGAAGCTGTGGTTGAACCGTATGTCGTTTCAACTGCGCCTGTGTAAGGATTGTATACCTGATACTTAGCCATGTATTCATCATCGTCTGTCGGAACAACGTCAACGAGTTTAACGATTCTTTCTGCCTTCTTCTTGGAAGCGGAATCTTCAACGTCGAGGTCTTCACCTTCAGCGTAGAGAACTACGAGCTTAAGTGCATTGTTGTGATCAGGATCGTTCTTTACAACGAGCTGAACATTGTTGAGTCCTGCGAGTTCGCCTGTGAGATCGGAGAGACCGAGTTCTTCGAACTTGATTTCGCCGTTCTTGAGGTTCTTAAGAACAACCTTCGTTGTTTCGTCGAGGTAGAGTTTCTGATCAACGCCGGTGAGAGTGAATCTCTTGCCGAGGTCTTTCGTCAGTTTAGCTTCTACGCCAACTTCGATGATACCGAAGTATGTTTCGTCCTTTTCTGCTGCGAGAACTTTTGCGATGTCTTTTTCAAGACCTACATAGTCAGTTGCATCCATATCTTCGTCGTCGTAAGCATTGGCAAGGAGTTTAACCGAGTAGTTGCCGCTGCCGTCTACCGAGTAAGAAGCGATCTTGTTAACGTATGTGTTTTCGTTGGTCTTGATTTCAGGATAGTAAGCGTCTGTGATTACGGGAACGTAGATGAGTTCGCCTTCAACCCAAGCGTGAACGTACGTCGTCTTCTTGCCTGTCTTGTTGTTGAAGTTCGAGTCATACCACTTGCCGTCGTTTTCTTCGTCTTCAGTGATTATCATGAGCGTTCCGTCAAAGTCGTTTACGCTTTCAACGCCTGTCGAGAAGAGAACTACGCCGTTGTATACATAGTATTCAGCGTCTTTGGAGTCATATGCTGCCGGCCTTGTGAGGTTTTCGAAGAGTGCATTGTGGAATTCGGTCTTCGATACGAGGTAACCTCTTGCTTCGAGAGCTGCCTTGTTGTTGTAGTTGGAAACGAGCTTCCAAACATCGCTTGTCGAAACTTTGTCACCGTTGCTGAGAACGACTGTCTTGTTCGCCTCAGAGATGTCTTTAACTGCGCCTACAACCGGCTTTACAACTGCTGCGATTTCGATGAGGTTAGCTTTCTTGTTGAAGTAACCGATTACGAAGTCTTCATCTGCGAAGGATGCGCCTGTTGCAACTGCCTTGTTGGTGTAAACGGTGGGAGCTTCATCAGCGTCGCCGTTCTTTACGCCGTCTTTGTAGAACGTCTTCTTGGTTGTCGTATCAACAACTGCGAAGCTGTAAGGTCTGTAGTTGATGTAATCATAGATTCCATCGCCGTCTACGTCGTAGATGTCTGCGCCGTAGAGACCGCCGGTGTAAACCTGAGTCATAGCGTTGATGAGTGCTGTGGAGTCGTCTGTGAAGAATTCATCGTCGTTAACTGCGCTGAAGGGGTTAGCCTGAACGGTTACTTTGTAGCCGCTGTCGGTCTTGTTAGCTTCGTACAGTTCGATGTTGATGAAGTTGATGTTCTTTTCGTTTCTTGCAGCATATTTCTGAGCGTCAGTGTAGCCTGCTGCGTATGTGGGCTGCGTGTAAGAATACGGAGCGTTGAAGAAGTAAACTGCTTCGCCGTCCATCAAAGCTTTACCGGAAAGGTGCTTTGCGCCGTTGTAATTTTCGCCGTTGTAATCATAGGTGTAGTAGCTGCCCTTCTTGTTCGAGGAGAGCGATTCAAGTTTGATATCCTTAACAGACTTCTTGGTGAGAAGAGGTTCTGCATAGAGGATTTCGTCGATTGCATCGTCTTTGTCGAGCGTTACATACATCTTGAAGTAGGACATGATGTATTCGTCAGCTGCGCCGTCGATTGCAAGGTCTTTAACGTCTGCGTAGAATTCGTTTGTTTTAACTTCTGCAGGGTTTTCGTTGTCGTCGGGTGCTCTGAAGAGGATTGCATCGTAACCGAGGTCGTTTGTGGTTTCGCCGTCTTCAAATGCACAGTTAGGAGTACCGATTGCCTGATATTCAACTTCGAGTACGTCAAAGTACTTTTCGCAGAATGTCGGATATTCGGTTACTGTCTGAAGTACAAATGAATAACCGTCTTCAGCATTACCGAGTCTCTTTTCTTCCTGTTTCGTTTCTGCAACGCCGGTTTCTGCAAAGAATGCGTTGTAGAGAAGGATTGCTACGTTGCCTCTTGTGAGGGCGTCTGTGTAGCTGATGTTGGAAGGAAGTCCCTTATTGAGTTCAACGCCTTTGCTTTCAGCGATTTCTATGTAGCCGAAAGGATAAGGAAGGGATTCTTCTGTTTCATATCCGAGTGCACGAACGATCATCGTGTATGCATCCTGGAGTATGATCGAACCCTTAGGTTCAAATGTGGTTGCTGATGTTCCTTTGATGATGCCCTGGTTGTTTGCCCAGGAAATCATGAAGAAGAACGTCGGGTCTTCGAGGTCCGTGAAGGTCGAGGTGTTTGCTCCGTTTTCTACGGAATTACCTTTCTTCATGAATCTGTAGATGAATGCAGCCATCTGTTCACGTGTAACAAGTTCATTTGTTCCGAATGTTGTTTCGGATGTACCCTTTGTTACGTTGAGATAGCTGAGAAGGTTTACTGACTTTGCGAGATATTCATCGTTAGGGTCTACGTCAGTAAAGTTTGCAGCGGATGCAGCGATAGCGAATGTGCTAACTACCATCAGCACTGCGAGTGCCAGAGTAAGAAACTTCTTAAAATTTCTCATTTCAAGATCCTCCTGTAAAAATTTTTTGTACTCCAAAACATTTTTAGTTTTGTTTACGCTATAATGATATATCAACCCCGTTTTTTTTGCAATACGTTTTTTTAAACTGTAACACAACGGTAACATTACTTTTTCCGCTTACCGTTTCCGATACGTTAAAGGGGGTTCCCTTTTGTACGCATCCGGCGCGTGCGCAGGCGCTTTTTGAAGCGTAAGCATTGACACGGAAAATTAAATGTGTTAAAATGGGAGCGTAAAAACTCAAAACCAAAAAGGCAGTGATTTTTTGAAAAAACTCGTCATCCGCAACGACAATATAATATATAAGGAAGTTTTTATCCGCTGCTGCCCGTTCGACGCGCTGGAAATAAAAGACGGAAACGTTGTCGCAAACGAAAACTGCCGGCTTTGCGGCGCATGCGCAAGGAAAGCGAAGAATAATGAGTGCGTTCTTGTCGATACCGACGACTGATTTTTTCGTATATTAGACTTTTCCTTATTATAAAAGGTTCCTTTTTTTGAAAAAATGCAAAATCCGCCGTTTCCGGCGGATTTTTTCTTCCTTATATATAATATATACTATTCTGCGAGCCCCTCTGCCGCTCCGAGCACTATAATTCCCGCAAAAACGACGGCTATCGCCGCATAATGTTTAAAGGAAAGCTTTTCCTTTAAGAAAATTCTGCTCCACAGCACCGATACCGCGCAGTACGCCGAAATTACGGGCGCCGCGCCGACGGGATTCGCCGCAAGCGCGTATATATACGCAAACTGGCCGAGCGTTTCGCATACGGCGCCTATGCCTTTGGGGTATTCCCTGTGGAATTCAAATTTTTGCTTCTTTATTATAATGACGTACACGAAAGCGACGACCGCCATAAACAAAAACGTAAGCTCATACGCGACGTTTGCGACGTCTTCTTCGAGATAATGGAAAATCTGCGGCATAAAGGTGTTTTCTTCTTCAAGGATAACGCTGTCGAAAAACGTTCCGAGCGCGTCAATTATGCAGTAGAGCACGGGAAGCAGTATTGCGAGCGCGCTTTTGGTATATTTTACCTTTGATTTCTGCTGGCGCAGCATTTTCGCTTCGTCGTTTTCCGAGTATTCGGCAATTCCCAGAAACAGAACGCCGACGCTTACGAGAATCACGCCTGCAATCGAAAGTCCTCCGAGGTCGGAACCGAGCACGAAAAAGCACAGCACCGCCGCAATCGCGCCCGACGTGTTGCAGATGGGCGACGACACCGAAAGTTCTATGTATCTCAGCGCAACGTATCCGAAAATCATCGACAGAATATACATAAACGACGCGGGCAGATAATAAATTATATCCATGAGCGTAATGCCCGTTCCCGTCGCTATTTCTATCGCCGCGTGAATACCCATGACAAGGCCCACAGCCATAACCATCTTCCAATGGCTGTATTTATCGTCGGGTTTTGAACCTATTTTACTGAAAAGGTCGGAACCGCTCCAGCAAAGAAGCGCCGCCAAAGCTAAAATCAACCACATAATACGTCCTCCGAATATATACTGTATTATATCATACGGTTTTTTCAAAATCAACAGAAAAATGCGCAAAAAAAGAGAAAAAACAACGTATTTTCTCTTTTTTCTTCATTTTTTACATATTTATGCAGTTTGCCGCTTTTCCGAGCGCGTTCTTTTCCCTGTCAAGACACGACAGAATTATTATCTGATAGTCCTTAGCAAGTACTTTCATTATTTCAAGCGCCTTTTTGAGCCGCCCGTCGTCGAGCTTTGAAAACGCGTCGTCGAAAATGAGCACCGGTTTTTCGGTGTAAAGATACTCCGAAAGTGCAATTCTGAGGCACAGATACGCCGCGTCGAGCGCACCCGAGCTTAAATATTCGATATTTCTGTATTCGGCGCTTCCCTTTTCGAGAAAGCCGAGTTTCAGCTCGTTATCAACGTACAGGCTCTCATATTTGCCGTCGGTCAGCGCTTCAAAAAGCTTCGACGCGTTTTCTGTCAGTATCGGGGAGACGTTTGAACGCATCTCGTCGTATGCTTCCTTTATCGCGTCGGACGCCGTTTCAAGCGCCGCGTGCTTTTTTGAAAGTTTTTCGATTTCGGCTTTGAGCATCTGGAATTTTGCTTCGAGTTCGTCGGATTCCTCGGTGTTTTCGGAAATTACCGCCGCTTTTTTCTCGTATTCCTGCTTCTGAATGTTGAGCGTGTCCGTCGCGCGCGTATAAAAATCGAATTCCTTTTCGACCTGTTGCTGGCCGCGCAGCGGAATGGTTTCGTCGTAAGCGTTTGCGAGAATTTCGAGCTTTTCCATATCGGGTTCGCTTTCAAGCAGTCCTTCGAGCTGTGCGCTCTCGGAAAGTTCGTTCTTTTTCAGCTCGTCGAGCTCAGTTATGTCGTCGCTCAGTTTTCTTATATGTTCCTTTGCCTTTTCGGCAATCAAAGAAGTGTCGGAAACAGACGTTTTGCAGCCGGTTTTATCGAGCATTCCGCAGAGTTTATCCGCCGCGGCTTTTCGCTCTTCGGTTTTCTCGTCGAGCGTCTTTTGCGCTTCTTCAAGCTCCTCTTTCGCTTCCTTTACGTTGTCAAACGCTTCTCTGCTTGAAGAAAGCAGCTCCTCAAATTCTTCAAAGTTCTTACATTCGAACTTTTCGGCAAGCTCATCCAGCTTTTTCCTTGCCTTTTTTGCTTTCGAGAAGAATATAAATGAAATCGGAAGCGTAATCACGAGGCATGCAAGGATTACCCCCGTCTTTTTCTTTGATTTTTCCTCATTTTTAAGGGCTTCGACGTCTTCCATGAGCTCTTCCGGCTCTTTTCCGGCTTCTTCGAGCAGTGAATTGAACTTCATCTGCTTTGTGTTGCCGTAAAGCAGCGCGGTTCTTGATTCGGCGTGGCTTCTCTCGTGCCGCGCGGAATTCAGCTCGTCCTGCGACGCCATAAGAGAAAGAATTGCGTCGTTCATGTCCGAAAGATATTTTCTGTCAGGCACGAATCCGTCGACCGACATCTGCAGATTTTTATCCTCGTAAGCCTTTTTCGCCATCTCGGCGCTCTTTCTTGCCTTTTCTATCCTCTCGCGCTTTTCATACGCGTATTTAGCCCTTAAATTATTGCGTTCCTTTTTGAGACCGTCGAGAATACCGAGATTTTCTTCAATCCTCTTTTTTGTGCGGTCGAGGTGGGTTTTTATTTCGGCAAGCTCGTTGCGCTTTTCGAGAGATTCTTTTTTTCTCTGTTCGAGCCGGGTTTTCTCGTTTCTCAACTCGTACAGTATGCCGCTTTTCTGCGTTTTGCCGAGAATTTCCTTTTTTGCGTTTTCAAGTTTTTTGAGAACCGAATCGGAATCAATCTCGCTGTCGGCCGAGAAAACCATATTCTTTATCGCGCCGGAAAGCGTTTCGGGCTCGGAGAAAAACACGTCGCCCGCGCTTATCATCGCGGTTTTGTCATACGTTTCGGCGTCGACGCCCAAAAACGCGTCTCCCGCCGGAAGTCCGGGATACACGGGGCTTCCCGACTCGTCGAGAATGCAGAATGGCGCGGTTTTGCTGAGTTGTTCCCTTCTTAGCGTAAAGCTTCCTTTTTCCGTCTCAATCTTCATTTCGCCCTTTATGTCGAGACTGCTCCACGGGGAATACTTCTTTTTGTCATTCTTTGAAATATCCCCCGCCCTTGACGTAAAGCCGTAGAGCATATACCTTATAAAGCGCGTAACGGAGCTTTTTCCGCTCTCGTTGTCTCCCGTTATGACGTTTATACCCGGCTTGAATTCCATATTCAGTTTTTCAAGTTTTCCGAAGTTTTCCGCTTCTATTGATTTGATTATCATAACGTCTCCGAATTATTACTTAAGGTCGGGTTTTTCAAAAAAGTCCTCGAGGTCGAAATCGAGTTTTCCGCCGCCTGCGTTTTCGCTTTCCTTGTTTTTCTTATAGTACGCGTCGACGTCTTCGGGCGTTTTCAGTCCGTTTTCATGCCACGATTCGAGGATTTTTGACATATACGATACCTGCGGCTTATTGATTTTGGCTATCGTCTTTTCGTATGCGTAGGAGACGAGCTCCCCGCTCGAATTGAAATTATCCTTCCACGACGCGATATGCGTTTTCTCGGACTTTGTGAGAGCTCTGCTCTCGGCGCCGATGATTTTTCTCACCTTTTCCTCGTAGTCGTTTCTCTTCTTTTCGGCTCCGAGGTAGTTTTCGAGCTCGGTGTAGGTCTTTATTCCCTTTTCGTTTATGTTCTCAACCGTGCGCTCTATGTATCTCACCGACGTTTTTCCGAGTGATGTGCAATACTGCGCAACGCCCATTATCACTTCGTAATTTATTCCGAGCGTGTCGTAAAGGTACATGATTATCCCCTGCTCAGCCGCGTTATAAAGATGTCCCGTCTGCTTTTCGAGGTAAGAAACGAGGCTTCCGAACTTTTCGTCCTTTTCCCTTGCCTTCGATATCTCGTCCAGGGTATAGGAGGTCCTGCCGACCGTCGCGCTCTTGCCGTTTTTTACGTCTTTCGGGGTTATTACGACGCCTTTTTTGCGCGGCCTTTTTTGCTCTTCTTCCGGCTCCTCGTCGGAAATTATTCCCGCACCGCGCAGATACGCAATCGAAGAAAGTATGCTCTGCTCGGTCTCTTCAAGGTCGCGCACGGCTTTTTTGATATCTATTTCGCCGCCGTTTTCGTAAATATAGTAGAGCACCTTCAACTCCGACTTTTTTGCGCGGTTCAAGAGTTTATATTCAATTTTTGGCATTACAAACACGTTTTTCGTGTTTTTATCCGTTATTTTCATCTTTCTTCTCCGAAAACCGTTATATATCCATTATAACCGGCAGAATCATGGGCTTGCGCTTGGTTATGTTATAGATATTCGTTGTGAGAGAGTCCTTTATCTTGCCTTTTATGATGTTCCACTCGTCAACCTCGTCGTCAAAGCACTTCTGAATCGTATCGTACGCTATGGTTTTGAGGTTTTCCATGAGCTCCTCGTTTTCCTTGACGTAAACAAATCCGCGGGAAACGATGTCGGGCCCCGAAATTATCTCTTTTGTTTCAAGGCTCACCGCCGCAACGACGACTATAAGTCCGTCCTGCGCAAGATGTCTTCTGTCGCGGAGCACCACGCTTCCGACGTCGCCTATTCCGAGTCCGTCGATAAGCACCTTGCCCGACGCGACTTTTTCCGACGTCTTTGACGTCTTTTCGGTGAGTTCTATCACCATGCCGAGTTCGGGAATGATGATATTCGACGGCTTCATGCCCATTTCCAGAGCGAGTTCCGCATTCGCCTTCAAGTGTCTGTATTCGCCGTGAACGGGAATGAAATATTTCGGCTTTAAGAGCGACTGCATTATTTTGAGTTCTTCCTGGCACGCGTGTCCCGAAACGTGAACGTCGGCGACGGCGTCGTTAAGAAGAGTTACGCCCTTTTTGAGAAGCTCGTTTATGATTTTGGTAACGAGTTTTTCGTTTCCGGGAATGGTCGTTGCCGATATAATCACGAGGTCCGACGATGAAAGCGAGACCTTGTCGTGTTCGGAAAACGCCATCTTATAAAGCGC
Source organism: Clostridia bacterium (assembly GCA_017959195.1). Taxonomy (GTDB): domain Bacteria; phylum Bacillota; class Clostridia; order Oscillospirales; family CAG-382; genus UMGS882. Next base: position 11,230 of record JAGDBE010000237.1, read on the forward strand.
GCTCATGGGCTCACCCTGCGAGCCGGTCGTTACTATCGTAAGCTGTTCCGGCTTGAATCTGTCTATCTCGTTTATGTCGATGAGCGTGCCTTTGGGAATATCCATATAGTCGAATTTCTGCGCCGCGTTTATTACGTTTATCATGCTTCTTCCCGTAAGCGCAACCTTTCTGCCGTACTTATGGGAGTAGTTTATAATCTGCTGAACGCGGTGAACGTTCGACGAAAACGTGGATATTATTATTCTCTTGTCGCAGCCCTTTATGATGTTGTCAAGCGATTTTCCGACCTTGCGCTCCGACATTGTAAAGCCGGGGCGTTCGGCGTTCGTGGATTCGCAAAGCAGCGCAAGCACGCCGTTTTTTCCGATTTCTCCGAATCTCGTAAGGTTTATCGGTTCGCCCTGTATCGGCGTTAAGTCGATTTTGAAGTCCCCCGTAAATACTATCGTTCCCGCGGGGCACGTAACCGCAATCGCGCAGGAATCTGCTATCGAGTGGTTTACCCTTATGAATTCCGCCGTAAAGTATTTTCCGAGCTGTATGGTGTCTCCCGAATTTACCTGATTAAGTTCGGCTTCCGCTTCAAGTCCGTGCTCCTCGAGTTTTCCTTCAAGTATTCCGAGTGTGAGAAGCGTTCCGTAAATGGGCGCGTTCACGAAACGGAACATATACGGAATCGCTCCGATGTGGTCCTCGTGTCCGTGTGTTAAAAGTATTCCCTTTATCTTTTCGGCGTTTTCTTCGAGGTACTGCGTGTCGGGTATGACGAGGTCCACTCCGAGCATGCTCTCGTCGGGGAATCCGAGTCCCGCGTCGACGACAATTATCTCATCGGCGTATTCCACGACCGTCATGTTGCGGCCTATCTCGCCGAGTCCGCCGAGCGGAATAATCCTGACGGGAGAAGCTTTTTTCCCCGCCGCGCGGGTTGTTTTTTTGGTTTTTTTCGGCATTTATTTACCTGTCTTTCTTTAATTTTTTTATTTTTTCGCAGTGATGTCCGACTGCTTAATTTCGATTTTTTGCGCCTTTCAATAAGTCGCGACGTCGTTTACGAGCGGCTCCGTCTTTCTTATGGTGTTTGCGTAAAGCACGGGGCCTGTCTGTCCGTGATAAAGTCTGTGCGGCTCAAAGGAAATCTTCGCGGTGAGAATTATCCAGTCCTGCGTCTTGTATTTCGCCGCGTTGTCGCATATGCAGATTATGCCCTTGTACTGCACGTCTTCTATGCAGCAGGTCATGATTCTTCTGCCGACTACGATTTCGTTGTCTCTGAGCGCCTTGTTTTTTGCAACCATAACTTTAATTCTTACGGTTTTATCTCTGTAATTTTCGGGTTTGTCAGCAAAATCGGCGTACCAGAACGCGTAGTCCTCGTCTTTTATCTCGATTATCGGCGCGTTCATGTCGTAAGGCGGCGGGTCCTCGATTTCGTCGTATTCGACCGAGCCGTCTTTGTATTCGTATGCGATATTGGTCCTTCTCGAAATGGCGCGCACGATTTTATGAGCCGCCATCTTGTCGAAATCCCTGTCGGCGCGGTTGAAAACCACAAGCTCGCAGCTTTTGAGCTTGTCAACGACAAGGCTTCTCATATTCGCGTTGTAATTGAAGAACGTCGAGCTTTCGGCGAACATTATTTCCTGATAAATCATCCAGCCTTCGGGCATTGCGGAATAAAGGGTGTCAATCATCCACATTCCGTTATATTCCACGACAACTCTGTCTATATCGTATTTTTTCTGAAGCGAAAAGAGTCTTTCTTCCGTCAGGTCCTCTTCTTTTTCGATTATCTCGGTGTGAAAAGTACCCATTCTGCCCTTGAAGCGCGCTCTGTCATACTCCTCTTCGCCCTCTTCGCACACCAAAAGCAGGGTGTTTTCGCCGTTTGAAAACCTTTCGTCCTCAAAAGTCTCCTGAATGAATTTAGTCTTTCCCGCTTCGAGAAAGCCCGTAAAAAGATATACGGGTATTTCGCGTATTCCGCCGTTCATTTTCTACCTCTTGAAATTATATTCCGAATACGCCCGCAAGCTTGTCTTCCGCCATTTCGGAGCCGATGACGCAGATTTTGCCCGTAACTTCAGGCGTGCCTCTTCTTATATTTTTCTCGCCCGGAACATAGTCGAAGTGCGCCCACGTGCCGTCAGTGAGCTCTACAATTCCCTTTGCCCTGAGTATAAAGCCGTATTCCTTTTCGTCTTCAAGCTTTCCGAGCGCGTTTTCGATTTCTTTGGCCGTGAATTTGTGCGCCGTCTCGGTTCCCCAGCTCGAGAAGACCTCGTCCGCGTGGTGGTGGTCGTGGTCATGGCAGCCGCACGTGCAGTCGTCGGGATGATCGTGGTGATGCTCGTGCTCATGGTCGTGCTCATGCTCGTGATCGTGTTCATGGTCATGGTCATGTTCATGGTCGTGTTCGTGGAGCATTTCTTTCAACTCGTCTTCAAGGGATTTTGCGCTCTCCATCGCCGAGAGAATCTGCTTTCCGTCGAGTTTGTCCCACGGAGTCGTTATCATTGACGCGTCTTTGGTATGTTCTCTGAGAATTTCGATGCATTTATTCAGCTTTTCCTCGGAAATATCGGACGTTCTGCTCAAA
>JAGDBE010000025.1 GCA_017959195.1 Clostridia bacterium
GGAATTTCCGCAAACACGGCGTTGACCTTCATTCCGAGCAGTTTCGACGAAATGCTCTCGATAAGCTCGGACTTGTCCTTGTAGTTTGCCATATACGAGCGCGTAATCGAGGGAACGTAGATTTTAAGCGTGTTTCCGAATATTTCCGCGCGCGCGTCTTTCAGCATCGAATAGCAAATCATGTCCTTCTTTTGCAGTTCGTCGAGCAGTTCTCCGAACGCAAGCATCTCCGTTCCTTCTCCGTCCTGCAAAAGAACTTTCGGCTCTTCCGGCCGTGCCTTCGGCGCTTCCTGCTCTTCCGGCACTTCAACCGGTGCTTCAACCGGCATCTCAACCGGCTCCGGGATCTCTTCGACAGGCTCCGGAATTTCCTCAGCCTGCGGAGCCTGAGTGTTTTCCTCTTTTGCGGGCTTTTCTGCTGCTTTTTTCGGTTTTTCGGCCGGTTTTTCCGCTATTTCGGGTGCGAAAGACGGTTTCGGCGCAATTCCCGACTCCATTTCGGAAATTCTTTCGAGCAGCGCCTCGTACGAGTTGTCAAACCGCGCGTCGCAGAGTTTTATGAGCGCAAGCTCCATGACGGTGCGCTCGGAAAGCCCGTTTTTCGTGAGCTTGTTCTGCGCCTGCTCGGTGATTTCGAGGGAATATATAAGCCGTTCCTTCGAAAAATCGTTTTCGCAGTTTCTCAAAGCGGAAATCACGTCGTCTTCCGTGTCGATAAGCGAAGAAACGGAGTTTGACGCGTATTTCATTATAAGCAGATTTCTGAACATTCTTGCAAGTTCCGAGCATAAAACTCCCATATCCTTGCTCGATTTGTATATTTCCGAAAGTTTTCCGAGGGCTTTTGCGCCGTCTCTTTTCGCAACGGCGGAAAGAAGTTCGAGGACGGGGCCGTTTCCGACGATTCCGAGCGACTGCGCCGCCTTGTTTCTGTCGATTCCCGTCTTTCCGACGAAAAGTTCCAGCATCGAGAGCGCGTCTCTCATGGCGCCCGACGCCAAAAACGCGATTAAATTCAGCGCGTCGTCGGTTATGCCGATTTTTTCTTCCCCGGCAATGTATTTAAGGCGCGGAAGCATATCCTGCACCGAAATTCTGTGGAAATCAAATCTCTTGCACCTTGACAGAATCGTCGCGGGAATTTTGTTGAGTTCGGTTGTCGCAAGAATGAACATGACGTGCGACGGCGGCTCTTCGAGCGTCTTTAACAGCGCGTTGAACGCGCCTTTGGACAGCATGTGCACCTCGTCGATTATGTAAACCCGCTTTTTCATTTCAAACGGCATGAACGCAACCTTGTCGCAGAGGTCGCGGATGTTTTCGACGCTGTTGTTTGACGCCGCGTCCATTTCGAGAATGTCGTAGGAATTTTCAAAAGCGAGGCAGTTCTTGCATTTTCCGCAGGGGTCGCCGTTTACGGGGCTTTCGCAGTTGACGGCCTTTGCCAGAATTTTGGCGCAGGTGGTTTTTCCCGTACCCCTTGAGCCGCAGAAGATGTAGGCGTGGGAGACGGACGAGTGTTCGACCTCGCTGCGAAGCACTTTCGTAATGTGGTCCTGACCTATGACGTCTGAAAAGACGGAGGGCCTCCATTTGCGGTAAAGCGCGATATATTCTTTTTTGTTTGCGTTTTCGGACATAATGATTTATCTCCTTTTCAAAAAAGCGGGGATTTTACTCTGCGCAATGAAGCGGGACGTTTGTTTTTTCGTCGTAAAAAATGCGGTTTAAGTAAAGTGCGTGGGCGACCGCGGTGTCTCCCGCGTTCTTTCTGTCTTTTGAGTTTATGATTTCGGTAATTCCGCCTTCCTTTATGTTTCCGTAGGAAGCTGAAAGCAGCGTGCCCACCATAATGCGCACCATGTTGTATAAAAAGCCGCTTGCGCAGACGTAAACGTCGATTTCGTCGCCGCACCGCACGATATCGAAGCGGTAAATCTCACGCACCGTGTCGTCGGTGATTTTTGAGCCCTTTGACATAAAGGCGGCAAAATCGTGCTTTCCCAGAAACTCGTCTGACACAAACTTTAACTTCTTTTCGTCGATTTTCTGCGGAAAAAAGAGGACTTTTCCGTCTGAAAGCGGGTTTCTGAAGTGGGAATTCCATATTCTGTAAAGGTATTCTTTCTTTTTTGCCGAGTACCGCGCGTGAAATTCGTCTGATACCGCAAGCGCGTATTTTACGGCGATTCCCGAGTTTTTAAGTCCCGAATTGAGCGCGAGCGGCAGTTTGTTTTCGGTTATTATTCCGCCCGGCAGATCGAAGTGGCAGACGTAATTTTTTGCGTGAACGCCCGAATCGGTGCGCGAACAGCCGTGCACGTCGGGACGAAGGCCGAAAGTTTTTTCTATCGCGTCCTGAAGCGTCTCCTGCACGCTTTTTGCGTTGTCCTGCACCTGCCAGCCGCAGTAGTCCGAACCGTCAAACGTGATATTTAATGCAAATCTCTGCAAACCGTTTTCCATGTTACCCCTCCGTCATATCGCGGAAGCGAAAAACGCGTTTAAGAAAAATAAGCCCGCGAGCAAAAGCATTATAAACAGCAGGAAAAATACGTCGAGAGCCGTAATTTTCAGGACTTTCATGCGCGTTCTTCCCACGCCGCCGCGGTAGAGGCGGCATTCCATCGCGTTTGCAAGCTCGTCCGCCCGCCTGAAAGCCGATACGAAAAGCGGCACGAAAATCGGCACGAGCGCACGCAGTCTCTTTTTCAGACTTCCCGTCTCAAAGTCCGCGCCTCTCGCTTTCTGCGCCGAAATAATCTTGTCTGTCTCCTCAAGCAACGTCGGAATAAAGCGCAGCGCAATCGACATCATCATCGAAAACTCGTGCACGGGGAGTTTTATCTTCGCAAGCGGGGAAAGAAGACGTTCCAGCGCGTCGGTAAGCGACACGGGAGAGGTCGTGTATGTCAGCATTACGAAGGTTATGATGATTAAACAAATTATTCTCAGCGCCATAAATACGGCAAACGCTATGCCTTCGAGGTAAACTTTGACAGGTCCTATCTGAAAGAGCAGATTTTCGCCCGACGTCCAGAAAATGTTTGCAGCCGTCGTGAAAATTAGGATAAAAAGGACCGGTTTTATGCTTTTGAGCACCATTCCAAGGCCTATTCCCGAAACTATGACGAGCGTCAGTGAAAAAAGGCATACGAGCCCTAAGGCGTAGTAATTCTTCGCCGAGAAAATCGCGACGATGATGAAAATTATTGAAATTATCTTAATTCTCGGATCAAGTTTGTGGATTATCGAGTTTCCCGGGAAAAACTGTCCGAGAGTGATATCTTTAAGCATTATTTAAAGACCTTTCTCAAAGGATATACTTTCTTAATTTATAGTATACCACAAAAATTCATTCTGTCCAATAGATTTAATTAAATTTTTATAAAATATCGGCAAATAAAAATGCACTTTACTATTTTGCGAAAGTGATATATAATTATAATGACGTAAAGTAAAGCGAAAAGGAAGGAAAAGATGTCAAACAACGATAGGACAGAGCTCGTTTCGGCATGCCTTGACCTTGCGGAAGCGATGATAAAGAGCGGCTCTGAAGTCAACCGCATAGAAGACAGCTTAACGCGGATATTCGAAAGCTACGGCGCGCAGAAAACCGACGTTCTGACGATAACCTCGCTCATCGTCGCGACCGCCGTCTTCCCCGATACCGAGCCGATAACGCAGACAAGAAGAATAACCGAAATGCAGAACGATTTCGAGGTGCTCTCGCAGCTTAATCAGCTCTGCCGGGATATCTGCGCCGAAAAACCGTCTCCCGGAGAAATAAGGGAAAGAACGGGAAAAATACTCGAAAAATCCGAAAAAGAGCCGAAAAACAAGAAAATTTTACGCAAATTCATCGCCTATATTCTCGCGTCCGGCGGCTTTACCGTATTTTTCGGCGGCGGAATAAAGGAATTTTGTATTGCTTCCGTCATCGCCGTAATAATCGCGTGCTTTGAGCTTGTTTTCAAGAGAAAGGGCGTGAACGCGGCGGTTTATACGTATTTCTGCACGCTTGCGGCTGCCGTTTCAACCGTACTTTTGTGCAGACTTTTCGGCATTTCCTCCGATACGGTCATAATCGGCTTTATTATGATAGAAATCCCGGGAGTAATGTTTACAAACTCGATAAGGGACATATTTCTGGGAGACACCATTTCGGGCGCGCTGAAAACGCTTGAATCGCTGCTTCTTGCGGTGTCTATCGCGTGCGGCGTCGCGTCGGCGTTCTTTATAACGGGAGGGAATCTGTGATGAAAGAGATGATAATTCAGATAATAAGCGCTTTCGTCGGCTCTCTCGGCTTTGCGATACTTTATAACGTAAAAAAGACCAATCTTGTACTCTGCATGCTCGGCGGCGGACTTACGTGGATAGTCTGCCTGTGCGCTTCCGCCTTTTCAGAGGATTTGTTCGTGGTAAATATAATCGCGGGCGCGTTCGGAGCGTGCTATTCCGAGATTATGGCGGGAATCCGCAAGGTGCCCAAGACGATATTCATTCTTCCTTCGATAATCCCGCTCGTTCCCGGAAGCGGACTGTATTATTCAATGATATATCTGTTTTTCGAAAAACAGAGGGACGTTGCCGAAACGTACGGAAAGAACACGTTTCTTACGGTCAGCGGAATTGCGGCGGGGCTCGTGCTCGTGTCGGTGATTTTCAAATACGTCCGTAGATTTCTGAAAAAAAGAAAGAAACTTAAGGAGGTGTAGCCTTGTTCAGATACGTATCTCTTGCTTTTGCGGCGATTTATGCCGCATATTACGTTTTAAAGCCGTATTCCCTCATAAAAAAGGGTGTTTCGGATATCAAAAAGAAGGATAGAATTCTTTTTGCAACCGAAACCGCGCTGGTTGTCGCGCTTTTGATTTTCATGATGATTTCGGAGGAAAATAAGGCGCTCCTCTTGGCGCAGATAATAATTCTCGCCGTCTTTTCGACTGCTGCGGTTGTAAATATAACCGTATATTTTGCGCTTGCAAAGAGTGAGAAAAACGCGATTTTTGCCGACGCGCAAAGGGAAAAGGAGATAAGAAAATTCCGCCACGACATAAAGAACTCCCTTTACGGCGCAAAGGCGCTTGTCGACGCGGAAGAATATAAAAGGGCGTCGGATTACCTCGGGGAGATGCTCGACGAAGCGTCATCCCTTGCAAAGGATAAAAGCTATTCCGATAACCTCATCGTCAACGCCGTCATGAAAAAACTCGCCGCAAAATGCGGCGAAGACATAAAATTTTCCGCCGAAATCGCGGTCGGAGACTTCCTTTCGGGACTTTCCGACAGAGACCTCGCCGTCTTTTTCGGAAACCTCGCCGACAACGCTTACGAGGCGGCGCTGGAGGTTAAGAATAACGAAAAATTCATAAATTTTTCGTCGTCGGTGCGCGAAAAAATGTACGTCATCTACTGCGAAAACTCGTTTGACGGCAAAATTGAGCAGGATGAAGGCGGAAAAATAATAACTTCGAAAAAGGATAAGAAAAATCACGGCTTCGGACTTGAAAGCGTCGAAAAAATCATATCGAAAATCGGCGGAAAAATCGAAACCGGCGACTGCAGCGACGGAATTTTCCGCATAAGCGCCGTTTTTCCGAGAGAAAGCGGACTGAAATGATAAGAAAAGCAAAAATTTCCGACCTTGACGGAATTTCGAAAATTTACGACAAAATTCATACCCTCGAAGAGGCGGGAAAAATAAGCACCGGCTGGATAAGAGACGTTTATCCCACAAGAGACACCGCAAAAACGGCGCTCGGACGCGGCGATATGTTCGTAAACGTAAGCGGCGCAAAGGTAATTGCCTCCGCCGTGATAAACAGTTTTCAGGACGAAACGTATGCAAAATGCGAAAAATGGAGCGTCGAAGCAAAAGAAGACGAGGTCATGGTCATACATACTCTCACGGTCGACCCCGACGAGTCGTCAAAGGGAGTGGCGCGCGCGTTTGTCGCGTTTTACGAAAAGTACGCAAAGGAAAAAGGGTGCAAAACCCTGCGGCTCGACACCAACGAAAAAAACGAGAGGGCTCGCGCCCTTTACAAATCGCTCGGCTATCGTGAAACGGGGGTTTTTCCATGCGAATTCAACGGCATTCCCGGCGTAAACTTAGTGCTTTTCGAAAAAAATATATAAAAAACGGCTGATAAAATCAGCCGTTTTCTTTTTTTTGTTTTTACTCGTGCGCCTCCGCCCACGTAAAGCCCGTTCCGACGGACACTTCAAGCGGAATGCCGAAATCGGCGACGTTTTCCATTTCCTCTTTGAGAACCCTCTTTGCCGCCTCGGCGTCCTCTTTTTTCGCCTCGATTATGAGCTCGTCGTGCACCTGAAGCACGAGCTTTGCGTCGAGTTTTTCTTTTTTGAGACGTGCGTCCACGTTCAGCATCGCGATTTTGATTATGTCCGCCGCCGTGCCCTGTATCGGCGCGTTCATCGCCACTCGCTCGCCGAACGCGCGCAGATTTTTGTTCTTTGCCGAAAGTTCGGGAATGTATCTGCGCCTTGCGTACAGCGTTTCGCTGTAACCCTTTTCGGAAGCGGCTGCAATCGCCGAATCGAGATAACTCTTTATCTTCGGGAAGTTTGCAAAATACGATTTGATATATTCGCCCGCCTCGCGCCTTGTTACGTGCAGGTCGCCCGCGAGCGAGAAGTCGGAAATGCCGTAGATTATGCCGAAATTTACTGCCTTTGCCTTTTTGCGAAGCTCGGGGGTAATTGCGTCGTACGGGATTCCGAACACCTGGGACGCGGTGGACGCGTGGATGTCTTTGCCTTGTCTGTAACTTTCAAGCATGTTTTCGTCGCCCGAAATTATCGCCATGAGCCGAAGTTCTATCTGCGAGTAGTCGGCGTCGATAAGCACGTACGACGGGTCCTTTGCCTCAAAGAATTTGCGCAGTTCGCCGCCTTCTTTGGTCCTTATCGGGATGTTCTGCAGGTTCGGCTCGGCGGAGGAAAGCCGTCCCGTAAGCGTGAACGCCTGCTTGAATTTGGTGTGTATGCGTCCGTTTTCGTCGGCAACGCTTATAAGCGCGTCGGTATAGGTCGATTTTAACTTGGAAACCACGCGGTATTCCAGAATTTCGTCAATAATTTTATGGTACGGGCGCAGTTTTTCGAGCGTTTCGGCGTCGGTCGAGTAGCCGCTCTTGTTTTTGCGCTGAGCAGGCAGGCCTAAATCGTTGAAAAGCACGTCGGCGAGCTGTTTTGTGGAATTGATATTGAATTCCTTTCCCGCAAGTTCGTATATTTTTTCTTTTCTCCCGGCTATGTTTTCGTCGAGTTTTAAAGAATATTCCGCAAGTTTTTTTACGTTTAACTTAAAGCCCGTCTCCTCCATTTCGGCAAGCACCTTTGAAAGCGGCATTTCAACGCCGTAAAGCAGGTTTTCCTGGCCGTTTTCCTTAATTACCGGCAAAAGGTCGGAATACGCCTTTTCAAGCGACTTTACGCAGAGGATCGCCTTCTGGCCGGGCTTTGAGGAATCCACGCCCGCAACGAAATTGTAGGAATGCAGGTTTTCGGCGGTGATCACCTTCGACGGGTTGGCGGCGTACGACGCGAGAAGCGCGTCGAAAACGCAGTTTTTAACGTCTTTTCCGAGCTTCGAGCAGTACAGCTGAATTTCCTTTAAGTTATGAAGCACGGTTTTTATATTTTCGCTTTCGAAAACTTTCGAAAGCGAAGAGTCGGTTTCGGGAACGGAAAAGACGCCGCCGCCGGGCGAAAAATATATTTTGTGATTATCAAAATCAGGATAAACGAACAAAAGTCCTTCCGGAATTTCCGACACGGGAATTTCCTTGCATTCCAGCACCTTTTCGGTCGTTTCAAACACCGAAACGTTCTCGTTTTTTTCGGTTTCCGACGAAAAATCGTCGAGTTTTAAGCGTGAAATCACGCTGTTCAGTTCAAAATCAACGCACAACGGCAGCAGATTTTTCTTGTCTATTCCGTTGTATCCGAGGTCGGAAAGGGTTATTCCGAGCGGCACGGTCTTGCATATTTCCGCAAGAAATCTGCTCTCGTAGGCGGAAGTCTTCGAGTTTTCGAGCTTTGTGCGCACGGCGCCCTTTATTTCGGGGTTTCCGCTTTCGAGTTCCTTATAGAGATTGTCGAGAGACTTGTATTTTGAAATAAGGTCGACCGCCGTCTTTTCGCCTATTCCGGGAACGCCGGGAATGTTGTCCGACGCGTCTCCCATTAAGGATTTTACGTCGATAAGCTGTTTTGGCGAGTTGCCGCCGTAGTTTTCCGCAATCTTTTTTTCGTCGTAAATAAGCGTGTCCTTTGTCGTAACGTACAGCACGTACGAGTTCTTTCCTATAAGCTGAAAGGAGTCGCGGTCGCCCGTCATAACGTAGGTTTCAAGGTCGTCCGACGCAAAGAGCGAAAGTGTTCCGAGAATGTCGTCCGCCTCGTAGCCCTTGCTCGTCAGCACGCGAAAGCCCATAAGAGACGCTATCTTTTTTGCAGGCTCGAGCTGTTCCGCAAGCTCCGGCGGCATGCCGTGTCTTGTCGCCTTGTAATAGGCGCACTTTTCGTGGCGGAAGGTCGGCTCCCGAAGATCGAACGCTATTGCGGCGTAGTCGGGTTTTAATTCCGAAATCTGCTTGTAGAGCATGTTTATAAAGCCGAAAATCGCGTTGGTGTTGCGGCCGTCTTTCGTTGTGAGCGGGCGCACGCCGTAAAATGCGCGGTTTAAGATGCTGTTTCCGTCGACGGCGAGAAGTTTTTTCATATTTACGGTCCTTTCGTGTATGCTTTAAGGTAATTTTGCTTATTTGTCGTTGGTTTCGTCTCCGCTGCCTTCAAGGGAGATTTTTTCGCCGAGGAAGCGAGGATACGGCTTGAACAAGCACATAAAGAAGTCCTTGTTCCGCGCGAAAACTTCGCGGACTTCCCTTTGTCTGCGCCCCGCGTAAGGTCTTGCGTCGGAGACCGCGCCGCAAGCGTCAAGTCCGAGAGATTTTGCTATGTAAAGCGATCTGTAAAGATGATATTTCTGCGTAACGATTATGATTTTTTTCGCGCCGAAAATCTCTTTTGCCCTGTAAATGCTGTCGTATGAGGAAAAACCCGCGTGGTCCATGAAGACGTCGCAAGAAGGAACGCCTTTTTCGACGGCGTAGTTTTTCATTACGTTGACCTCGTCGTAATTTTCGGTTCCGTGGTCGCCGCTCATGATGATTTTGGGCGCTTTTCCGCCGTTATAAAGATAAAGAGCGCAATCGAGGCGGTCTTTTAACATGGGGCTGGGAGTTTCGTCTCTCACGCCTGCGCCGAGGACCAGAATGCAGTCGGCGTTTTCGATTTTTGCAAAATCCGCTTTTTCAAAAACGCGGTCTTTTGCCGAAAAAACGACGTACGCGTTGACGGCAGAGAGAATTGCCGCGGCAAGCGCCGCGGTAAGCGCAAGAATTATGATTATTTTAAGACGTTTTTTCATTTTGAATTCCTTTTTGAAGGCGCTTTTTGCAAAATTACCCCGCTTTACGCGGGGTAAAACTTATTGTATGACTTTCACCAAAGCGCTTAAATACTGCGCGTCTTCAACCAGAAGCAGCAAAAACGGGGAGACTAAAAGAATGCTGTCGAATCTGTCAAGCACCCCTCCGTGTCCCGGGAAGATTTTGCCGTAGTCCTTTATTCCGTATTTCCTCTTTATGACCGACGCGAGCAGGTCGCCCGTCTGCGACAAAAACGAAACGACGACGGCGACGATTGCGATTCCTATGTAGTTCGGAACGACGGGAAGCATCTTCGAGAGCACGAACCCGTATATCAGATACGCTATAACGCAGAAAACCACGCCGCCGAGCGCCCCCTCAACCGTCTTTTTGGGACTTATGTTGGGGCAGAGCTTGTGCTTGCCGAACAGGTATCCCGTAAAGTACGCGAATGTGTCGGTTACCCACGCGCCCGCAAAGACGAGCAGATAAACGTACTGACCGATGGGGTCTCCGGTGTTCGAGCCGGGGTCCGTCGTTACGTATCTCAGTTTTACAAGGCAGGTAAAGCAGATGGTTATGTAGGTTGTAAACATAAACGCCGCGCTTGCGGAAACGGGATCGACTTTATCGTGCGCAAACACGAGCATGAAAAGCATTACGAAAAGGTAGCACACCACGAACGCCGAGAGCACGCCGTATCTGTAACGCGAGGCGATAAACGTGCACAGCGCCGAGAAAACGAGCGACGGAATCGTGATGTAAGGCACGTTTTTCACGTCGATGCACTCCATCATCTCGTAGGTGCCCGCAACCGCAAGCAGGGTGATTATCAAGGGATATACTATCGTTCCCGAAAGGAAAATGAAAATTAAAAGCAGCAGCACGAGGACTGCGCCGGTAATAATCCTTTGTTTCACTTGAGTCACCTTCTTGCGTTATGAAAATGGGTTTTCGCGTGTCGTTATTCGGTAACGCCCGACGTTATGCCGCCCTTGTTTTCGGTTTTGTCGTCGTAGCCGCCGTAACGGCGGTTGGTCTTTGAAAATTTTGCGAATATGTCAAACAGTTCTTCTTTCGTAAAGTCCGGCCAAAGCGTGTCGGTAAAAAAGAGTTCCGCGTATGACGCCTGCCAGAGAAGGAAGTTTGAAAGGCGGTGCTCTCCGCCCGTGCGGATTATTATGTCGGGGTCTCCCGTCGGGGCGGTGTAAAGCTCCGCCGAAATATCCTTCTCCGCAGCTTCCTTTACGCCCTTTTCGGAAAGAATGTTGACCGCGTGGCAGATTTCCGCCCTGCCTCCGTAGTTTAAGCATACGTTGAGGTTGTAAAAATGCTCTTTCGTTACGTCCTCGACGTGCTTTATCTTTGCGCGTATTTCGTCCGGAAAAGGCGAATTGTCGCCCAAAAAGCGCACGCGCGTGTTTTCCGCCTCGTGCCTTTTTAAAATTGTGTCGAGATACACGTCGAGCAAGGATATAAGCGCCGCCACTTCGTCGTCGGTTCTTTTCCAGTTTTCCGTGGAAAAAGCGTACACGGTAGCGGTACGCACGCCCGATTCCCTGCACGCGGTAAGTATTTTTTCAAGCGTTTCGGCGCCGGCCTTGTGTCCCGCTTTGCGCGGAAGAAGGCGCTTCTGCGCCCATCGACCGTTTCCGTCCAAGATAAAGGCGACGTGTTTCGGCGCGGTTCCTTCAAACGATGAGGATTTTTCTTTTTTCTTTAAAAATTTAAATAAATCCGGCATCAGATGGACATTATCTCTTTCTTCTTATTTTCGGCCGCCGTATCTATATTCTTTATATACTTGTCTGTCAGGTCCTGAATGAGTTTTTCCGACGCTTTGAGCTCGTCTTCGGTCATCTCGCTGTTCTTCTTCATGTCCTTTGCCTTTTCGTTTGCGTCTCTGCGGACGTTTCTTACGGCAACCTTGAATTCTTCGGCGAGTTTTTCAACCTTTTTGGCGAGTTCCTTTCTTCTCTCCTCCGTCGGCTGCGGGAACGCAAGGCGGATGAGTTTGCCGTCGTTCTGCGGATTTATGCCGAGGTCGGACGTCTGGATCGCCTTTTCGATGCTTTTCAGCGCGGAAGCATCCCACGGAGAAATAACAAGGGTTCTGGGGTCGGGGATTTTGATTTCCGCGATCTGATTTATGGGCATTTTGCTGCCGAAGTATTCCACCTGGATTCTGTCAAGCGCTCCGGCGCTTGCTTTGCCGGCGCTTATCGTCTTGAATTCCGATTCCAGACCTGCAAGGGTTTTCGCCATTTTTTCTTCGTATTCTTTTGTTTCGATTTTCATTTTCTATTCCTCCGGACAAATAAAGATGTTGAGATTTTATTTATAAAGTCAGTTTTTGACTACCGTACCCATTTTTTCGCCGTTGATTACGCGGTAAATGCTGTCTTCTTCGTTTAACGCAAAGATTATGACGGGAACGCCGTTGACCTTTCCCATAGCCGACGCCGTGAGGTCGATTACGGCAAGGTCGTTTTTCAAAATGTCGGAATAAGTAACCTCGTCTAACTTTTTGGCATTGGGGTCTTTTCTCGGGTCGGCGGTGTAAACGCCGTCGACGTTTTTGGCAAAGAGCGCGGCGTCCGCCTCAATTTCCAATGCGCGCAAAACCGACGCGGTGTCGGTTGAAAAGTAGGGATTTCCAGGTCCGCCGGCGATGATTACCGCCTTGCCCTCGTCGAGCGCTTCGCGCGCTTTGAGCGCGTTGAAGGGGTCGGCCACCTGGGGCATCGCAAGCGACGTCATAACGACGGTCTTTACGCCGACGTCCTCAAGTACCGACTGAAACGCGAGCGAATTCATGAGAGTCGCAAGCATTCCCATTTTGTCGGCGGAGGTGCGTTCGATTTTTTTGCCCGCGCCTCTGAAAATGTTGCCGCCGCCTATGACGATTCCGAAAGAAGTGCCGTCGTCGATGCATTTTTTAATCTGAAGGGCGATCTTTTGCGCCACCTCGTAGTCTATGATGTCTTCCGATGAGTTTTTAAGGGCCTCTCCCGACAGTTTGAGAAGCACTCTTTTGTACTTGGGCATATTGATTACTCCTTAGTCTCAAAGATTTCCTTTTTCCAAATTATTATAACAATTTACGCGTTAAAAAGCAACAGAATTTTGTTAAAACGGGGAGAATTTTGTTTATCTCGCGTTGTATTCGTTAATGAAAACTTCAAGCTGCTTTAACGTCGGGAACGAGTCGAACGCGCCTTCCTTGGTTACGGTGTAGGCTCCGACGCAGTTTGCAAACCGCGCGGCGTCTGATATGTCGCCGCCGTTTTGCAGATACCTTACGGTAAGCGCCGCGGTAAACGCGTCGCCTGCGCCCGTCGTGTCGACGGGATTTACGTCAAGCGACTGAATGAGCTCCTGGTGTATGCCGTCGTATATGTAGCAGCCGCGCGCGCCGAGTTTGAGCACGACGTACTTTGTTTTTACGGTTGAATACAGTTTCATCGAAGCGCGCAGACACGAGTCCACGCTGTCGGGGAAGATTCCCGTGTAGAACGCCGTTTCCGTCTCGTTCGGGGATATTATCTCGCACGGAGACATCTCGGAAAGCACGAGGTCGGACCGCTGCGGCGCGGTGTCGAAAAATACCGGGATCTTCTGGCGCTTTGCCTGCATTATCGCAAATTTAACCGTTTCCGGCGGTATTTCGCACTGAATAAGCAGCGCGTCGGGGTAAGAGGTGAACGCTTCCTCAATGTTCACAAGGGTGAGATTCCTGTTTGCGCCGGGGAAAACGGTAATCCTGTTCTGCCCGTCATCTTCGCGGTAAATCTGGGCAAGGCCTGTTTTTTCGACGCTGTCGAAAAAAACGAAGCGGCAATCAATGTTCTCTTTTTTGTATTTTTCGGAAAGTTCGGTGCCGTACAGGTCCTTGCCGAGCCTGGTGCAGAAGATGATTTCCGCTCCGAGCCGGGCCGCCGCCACGGCGGCGTTGGCGCCCTTGCCCCCGGGAGCAATGAAGTACCCGCCGTTCGATATAATCGTTTCGCCGGCGTGCGGAATTGCTTCCGAGCAGCACACGAAATCGATGTTTGAACTGCCTATTATGAGAAATCTCGGCTTTTTCATTACTTCACCCCGCATTTTATATATACTCTATAATAAATTATATTATCTTTAAGCGCTTCTGTCAACAATAAACTTGAAACGCGAGTTCTCATACTTGATTTTCGGCGGTTTCTGTGATAAAATATACCAAGAAAACCAAAACCCGAAAGGAAAATGATTTATGAAAAAGATTATTGCGGCGTCCCTTGCGATTCTTATGATTTTTGCTCTCGCGTCGTGCACAACGCTCACCGAGAATAATATAACCAGCCCCGCCGACGGAACGGAAGCAAAGACGGCTGTAACAACAGAAGCCGTTGCGGGAGAATACGTTCTTACGCAGATGAGCGGCCTTGGAAACGAGGGCTATACCGCAAAGGCGGAGGACTATGAGGAAAATAAACTCACCTTTACAAAAGACGGAAAGTTCACATTGAGCGTTAAATATAAGGAATCGTCGGATAAGAAAGACGGCTCGTACGAAGTGAGCGCCGACGGAAGTATAAAGCTTGAAGAAGGCGCGTTTATCGCTGCAAACGGCGAGAATATCAAATTCGACGGCGAAAAAATCACGGTAAACGGCAAGCTCGGCACGCAGGTGTCGGTTTCCCTCGTTTACGAAAACAAAGATAAGGCAGAAGCCGGAGAAAAAGAGGAAAAATAAAAAATAAAAGCAGAGAATGAAATTCCCTGCTTAAAAAGAGTTTACTGCTTTGCGCGGAAGGTCGCGCAGGCGGTGTCGGTGCAGCTTGAGGCGTATCCGGGGCCGACGGCGATGGATGACGCGGTGCAGCACCCCGTATCGTCGTGGTACACGCAGTTTTTGACGCTGCAGGTAACGCCCTTGATATAGTGCGAATTCAGATTTTTTTCAATGCTTTCGTCAAAAAGTCCGTCCATATAAAAACTCCTTTCCCATAGGGTTTATACGGATATTTTTGCCGGAAAAAACTAAAATATACGCAAAAATTATTTTTTCAAATCAAAACGGAGGAAAAATGCTTTACGTAATCGCGGATACCCACCTTTCTTTCTCGGTTGAAAAGCCGATGGACGTTTTCGGCGCAAAATGGGAAAATCATGCCGAAAAACTGAGGGAAAACTGGATAAAAACCGTAAAAGACGGCGATACCGTCGTCCTGCCGGGCGACGTTTCGTGGGGCATAAACCTCGAAGAAGCAAGGGAAGACCTGCTTTTTATAGATAAACTGCCGGGAAAGAAGATTATCGGCAAGGGCAACCACGACTACTGGTGGTCGACGGCAAGAAAAATAGAGGCGTTTTTTGAGGAAAACGGCATAAAAACAATATCTCTGCTGTATAATAACGCCCATTTCGCCGAAAATACCGTAATCTGCGGCACGCGCGGCTGGATGAACGACTTCGGCATAAAGGAAGAGGACGAGAGAATCTTTAAGCGAGAGGCGGCGAGAATGGAGCTTTCGCTCAAAGAGGGAGAAAAACTGAAAAAACTTCATCCCGACGCAAACCTCAAGGTGTTTATGCACTATCCCGCCGTGTTCGGAAAATTCATAAATTACGAGATGATAGACGTGCTATACAGATACGGCGTTACAGAAGTGTATTACGGACATCTGCATAACGTAACGGACGAGCAGATAGACAAAGAGTACCTCGGAATAAAGTTTCATCTTGCGGCGGGCGATTACCTTGGATTTCAGCCTATGAGGGTGGAAAGCCGTCAGTTATGATCGCCTGCGGCGAACGCCGAATTCATCATTTTTCGCGGAGCGAAAATCATAATTTGTGCGCCTTGCGCACAATCATCATTGATCATTCATCATTGACAATTACGAATTATGATGCACTTCGTGCAATGATGATTGCCTGCGGCAAATGATGAATTATGATGCACTTCGTGCAATTATGAGTTGCCTTCGGCAACGCTGAAAAAAGAGCGATCAGATCATAACTTTTCGCGCAGCGAAAATCATAACTTGTGCGCTATGCGCACAATCATAACTGTAAACTCAATCAGCGCCGACTGAAAAAGGATTTTCGGTTCTTTTTCGGCCGGAGCTTTCTTTTTTTGACAAAAAATGCGCAAAAAAGGGGGCTTAATATAATAATATATATATTTTTTATTGACAAAATATTGTCTTTATGCTATGATTTAGTTTATAAGAATGGGTAAATTTGTGTATTTGCAAAGAATACCTGTCGGAAAGAGGCAATAAAACGTGAAAATTTTGGTGTTCTGTCAGTACTATTATCCGGAGCCGTTCCGGCTTCCCGATATTTGCGAAAAGCTCGCACGCGACGGCAACGAAGTTACCGTCGTTACGGGAATCCCCAACTATCCGCTCGGAAAGGTGTATGACGGATACGGTATAAGCAAAAAACGGGATGAAACGATAAACGGCGTGAAGGTTCACCGCTGTTATACCGTTGCGCGCAGAACAGGCCCTCTTTTCCGCATAATAAACTATTTCAGCTACTCGATTTCCGCGTCGAAATACGTAAAGAAAATCAAAGAGGACTGCGACGCCGTGTTCGTAAACCAGCTTACCCCCGTCATGATTGCGCGCACTCCGCTCAAATACGCAAAAAAGCATAACAAAAAGGTGCTTTTGTACTGCCTCGATTTGTGGCCCGAAAACATAATCGTCGGCGGAATAAAGAGGGATTCGGCGGTTTTCAGGCTTTTTTTCAATATTTCAAAGGAAATTTATCAGAAATCCGATAAAATTCTCATAAGCTCCTCCATGTTCGAGGACTATATGACCGAAAAGTTCGGCATAGAGAGGGAAAGAATAGAATATCTTCCCCAGTACGCCGAAACGCTGTTTTCGCCCGAAAGCTGCGAAAAAACCGATAAGTCGGGCGAATTTTTCGACATAATGTTCGCGGGCAACGTCGGTATCGCGCAGGACCTCGAAACCATGATAGCCGCGGCGGAGGAATTAAAGGAGCATAAAAACATAAGATTTCACGTCGTGGGCGACGGAAGCGACCTTGAACGGCTTGAAAAGCTCGCAAGGGAGAAGAACCTTGCGTCCGTAATCTTCCACGGCAGACACGCAGTCGACGAGATGCCCGAATATTACAGCAAGGCGGACGTCATGCTCATCACCATGAACAACGACCCGATAATGTCATATACGCTTCCCGGCAAGGTGCAGACGTATCTTGCGGCGGGAAAAGCGATTGTGGGCGCGGTTGACGGCGAGACGCAGAAAGTCATAAACGAGGCGCGCTGCGGAAGGTGCGTTGCGTCGGGCGACTATAAGAAACTTGCCGAAGAAATACTTTCTCTTTCGCGCTCGCCCGAAAAGATAAAAGAGATGTCGGCGTCCGCGTCGGAGTATTACGGCAGACATTTTTCGAAGGACAAGTTCTTTGAAAAACTGACCGCAAATCTCGAAAAATGCGCTGAAAAATAACGTTTAACGGAGCATATATATGGAAAAATCTTCAAAATCCGAACTTTGCATAGTAACGTCAAGAAATATATTCGACGCGCCCTGCCTTGCAAAATACTGTTCTCTCATAGACGAGCCGTTCGACATCATTTATTGGGACAAGTGCGGCATAACGGAAGACTGCGGCGCCGAAAACTATTTCAGACACGAGGGAATAGTCGCAACCAACGCGTCGAAAAAGCAGAAAATTTTGAAATATTACGGATTTTTCAAGTACGTAAACAAGATTCTTAAACAAAACGACTACAAAAAACTCATAATTTTTCCGACGCAGGTCTCGTGGCTCATTCTCGGAAAATTAAAGGGCAGAGACAAAAACAGATACCTGCTCGACATAAGGGACTACGCCGGCGAAAACAAGTTTATCATAAGAAAACTCACCGCAAAGGCGGTAAAAAACGCAAGACTCTGCTCGATTACCTCCGACGCGTACAAGGCGTTTCTGCCGAAGGGTATAGATTACCTCGTCTCCCATAACGTGCAGGAAATCGACAAAGGGCTCGTGGAGCTTTACAGAAACAGAACGAAGAAAAACGTCTCTTCAGGCGACAGAATAGTACTTTCGTTTATCGGCACGGTAAGGTTTATAGATAACTTAAAGGAGCTCATAAAGCGCTTTTCGGGGGACAACCGCTTCCTTCTGCGCTTTATAGGCAGGGGCTCGGACGAGCTGAAAAGTTTTGTGGAAGAAAACGGATATGACAATGTGGAGCTTGTGGGACAGTTTGAGAGAAGCGAGCTTGCGAAATTCTATTTTGACACCGACATTGCGATAAATCTTTACGGAAACGCAAATCCGTACCTCGACTACGCGCTGTCGAACAAGCTTTACAGCGCTGCTATAATGGGAATGCCGATACTCGTGTCGCCAAAGACTTATATGGCAAAAGTTTCGGAAAAATACGGCTTCGGCTATGCCGCCGACGTGCTTGACGAAAAGCTTGCGGACAGGGTTTTTGCATATTACGAAGGACTTTCGCTTGAAGAACTTCATCAAAACTGCGACGCCTTCATGGAAGAAGTAAAAAAAGACGAGAAAAAATATGCGTACGCGCTCACCGAATTTTTGAAGTATTAAGCGGAATTTTACAGAAAGAAGAAGGGCTTTTAATGAAAACCACGGCGAAATTCAAAAGTATAAATAAAAAGCTGTTATTTGTCTTTGCCGGCTGTACTGTAAGCCAGATTGTAACGGCTTATTTTGCCTATAATTTTGCGCCCGGCTATGAAAACATGGCCTTTTTTCCTCTTCTGTATTTCGTGATTTATCTTTTTTTGTTCAACTATAAAATGAGCGAAACGAAGTACCCGGTAGTGTCGCTTTTCTATGTAATCATGCAGTTTATAAGGTTTGTTCTTCTGCCGCCGGCGATAGCCATTGCGGGCCTTAACTGCGGAGTAAGCTATCTTCATCCCACCGAGGATTCGCTGCGCATCTCGGTTGCGCTTATGTTCTATGAATTCATAGTAACGGCGTTTTTCGTCTACATCTTTTCGAGAAGAAACGCGCCCGAGCGCAAAACCAACATTTTCGCAGACAAGGACTATTATTTCTGGAACAGCGGCAACCATATAAGCTATTTTATTTTTATAATCTTCAGCATCGTATTTTTCATCTTCTTCGGAAGCAGGGACTATATAAACTTCTTCGTGATGTCGGCAAACGCCGAAGCGAGGGTTGCGGCGGCTGAGGTCGGAGTATTGCAGAACGTCGCGCACCAGTGCTTACTCATCGCGGTAATCACGCTGTTTATAATGACGCTGTCGTTCTTGAAAAAGAAATACGATTTTGCAAAGAGAAGAAAGTACGTGTTCCTTGCTCTTATCGTCAGCGCCTTCAATATAGGACTTATCATAGGCGAATCGAGAGCGATTATTCTTTATTCGGCGCTTTGCAGCATACTTCTTATGATAGCGGCGTTCCCCGAGCACAGAAAGACGATATTAAGTTATATTTTCGTCCTTGCGGGCGTCATAATCTTTCTTATGACGATATATAAGACGTTTTACGCGTTCAAATACACGTCCTATATGGACGCGATAAACAGAGGTACCGTGGATTCCGGCTCCATCTCGTCGACTTTGCAGATTTACTTTATGGGACCGGAGCAGACGGCTTTGAGCCTCGACTTTTCAAAACTCGGAGGTTTAAGCCCCATGCAGCCTGTTTTCGACTTTATAAGAAGCACGCCGCCGTTTTCGTTCTTCGTAAAGGACAGCGTGAGCACGACGTCGGTCATGTTCAACGAGTGGATATACGGCGGAACTCAGCAGTCGGGCTATATCATTCCGTCGGTCGGATACGGCTACATCTTTTTCGGAGTGATGTTTTCGCCGTTGGTTGCGATACTGAATATAGCAATCTCGTTCTTGTTTGAAAAAAGCGCTCAGAAGGCAAAGACGGCTGAATTTTTCTATCTGTTCTACTACTGCGCGATAAGATTTTCGTTCTTCATGTTCCAGAATACGCCGGGCATCTGGGTTAAGGTTGTAATCATGCTGATAAGCGGCGGACTTCTGTACTCCATAAAAACACGAAACCGCGAGGAAATTCTTCTCGAATACGAAATGAGAGAAAATGAATAAAAAAATGAATTTACGCGAAAATACTTTTTTGAAGTCATTAACCGTACTTGCGACAAGCTCGCTTGCGGCGCAGGTCGTTCTCGCGCTGCATCAGATACTGCTTGCGCGCGTGTTCTCGGCGGAGAGCCTCGGAGTTTATAATTTCCTTCTCGCCGTTCCCATGGCGTTCGTGGGCGTAATCTGCGGAAGATACGACCTTGCCATCGTTTATGAGGAAGACGAGAAAAAGGTGTTCCCGCTCGTAAAGCTGAACGTGCTCGTAAATATTCTCGTAAGCTTTCTCGTAACGGTAGGATATATTATCTACGTCGTTTTCTTCAAAAAAGACTATATAGGCGACCTTTATCTGTTCCCGTTTCTGTTTTTGTATATGGTCGCGTACGGACTTACGAATACTTTGAATGCATACAACAACAGATACAAAGATTATAAGATGATAGCGAAAATGTACTTCGTGCGCACGCTTGCGCAGTGCCTGGGCATGGCGGTTCCCGGCGTAATTATAGTATATTTTCTCAAAATGGATAATCTGTCGGTTCCGATACTGATAATTCCGTACTGCATAGGCATGTTTTTCGGCGTTTTCACGCAAGGGCGGTTTTTGTTCCAAAACAGAAAGGAAATCGCCGCCGTTCCCATGAAAACGGTGCTTGAAACGGCGGGAATTCATAAAAAACAGCCGCTTTTGTCGGCTCCCGCGATTTTTGCGAACAGTTTTTCCTATTCCCTCATGACAATGATCTCCGAGGGCTTCGGAAAGGCGTGCGCGGGCTATTATTCGATATCCACAAGGCTTCTCGGCATGCCGATTTCGCTCATAAGCGGCAATCTGTCGAAGGTCTATATGGAGGAAGCGTCGAAGGAGTATAACGAGACGGGCGGATACAAGCGCGCGTTTGACAGGACGTTCAAATTTTTGATAGTCATTGCGCTTCCGATGTTTTTGTGCATGTATTTTCTTGCGCCCGTGCTTTGCGGAATAGTTTTGGGAGAAGAATGGGTTGTCGCGGGAGAATATATAAAGGCGCTTTCGGTGATGTTCACGTTCAGATTCGTTTCGACGGCGCTGTCGCCGGGACTTTACGCCTGCCGCAAACAGCAGACGGAATTCGTAGTTCAGGCGCTGCTGCTCGCGGTAACCGTCGCGGCGGGAATTCTGACAAAGATATGGAATATGGACATAATTTCGTTCCTCTACGTCGTGGGCGCGGCGAGAAGCGCGGTTATGCTGTTTCAGATTATTATGGTGTTTGTGTACTCCAGAGGAAAAAAGGACGCTTCACAGACGCCTGCAGGATAAATTTGAGAAGAGGATTTTAAGATGGTAAACGTAATAGGGCTTGGATATATAGGACTTCCCACGGCGCTCATGCTTGCGTCGCACGGCGCTGACGTCGTCGGAACAGACTGTAAAAAAGAGCTTGTCGATATGCTTTCTTCCGGAAAGACGACCTTTAAGGAAGACGGGCTCGACGAGCTGTTTGACAGCGCAGTTAAGGCGGGAATAAAATTCACGACTGAATATCAGAAGACGGACACCTATATCGTGTCGGTCCCCACGCCTTATGACAAAAACACAAAGAAAATTGACGCGTCGTACGTCGTAAAAGCGGTGTCCGACGTGCTTGAAGTGTGCGCTCCCGGCGCGACGGTGGTTATCGAGTCAACCGTTTCCCCCGGCACGATAGATAAATTCGTCCGCCCCGCGGTTTCAAAAACGGGAAAGAGCGTGAAACTCGTTCACGCGCCCGAGAGGATTATTCCCGGCAATATGGTTTACGAGCTTATAAACAACAACAGAACGATAGGCGCCGACGACAAAGAGACGGGCGAAAAGATAAAAAATCTTTATTCCCTTTTCTGCAACGGCGAAATAGTCATCACCGACATCAAGACGGCCGAGATGACAAAGGTGGTCGAGAACACGTTCAGAGCGGTAAACATCGCGTTTGCAAACGAACTTGCAAAGATATGCGACTCCGATAATATGGACGTGTATGAAATAATAAAAATATGCAATATGCACCCGAGAGTAAATATTTTGAGCCCCGGCCCGGGCGTCGGCGGACACTGCATTCCGGTGGACCCGTGGTTTCTGGTCGGCGATTACCCCGAACTTGCAAAGGTTATAGGAAAAGCCCTTGAAGTAAACGAATCCATGCCCGCTTTCGTGCTCGAAAAGGCGAGGGAAATAATGCGCAAAGAAGGTAAAGCCGACCTTTCAAAAATTCGTCAAAGTCGTGGTACTGATTTTCGGTTACGTCTTTCTTAATATAC
>JAGDBE010000238.1 GCA_017959195.1 Clostridia bacterium
GTACGAGCGAAGTTACGGCAATGCCGACAATCGAAAGGTAGTATGCAAAAGACTTCGCTTTTCCCGAAAGGAAAAGCGTTCTCTCGTCCTTCTGTTCGACGTCGACCTTTTTGGCGTATTCCTCATCTTTTCTGTATTTATATCCCAAAAACAGCCGCATAGCGCCGACCGCGGCAATTCCGCTTCCCAAGCCCGCCCAGAATTCGTCGATAATACCGAGCACCGAGATTACGACAAGCGCGATTCCGCAAACCGTAAGAACACCGTAATATATCATTCTCTTGTTTCCGTACATATCATTCATCCTCCCCGAAAACGAAAATTTCTTCTATTGTTTTTCCGAAAGTTTTTGCAATTTTGTGCGCAAGCGAAAGCGACGGGCTGTACCTTCCGCTTTCAAGCGAAATGACCGTCTGCCGCGATACAAAAAGCGCGTCGGCAAGGTCTTTCTGCGTCATGTCTTTCTCTTTGCGCAGTTCTGCAATCTTGTTCTGCATTTTTCCGCCTCCCTGAAAATGTAAAGTGCGCTTTACATTTTCATTATAGCACGTTTTTTGAAAATGTCAAGTACCCTTTACATTTTTTTGAAAAAATTATCTTTCTTGAATTTTTATAAAGTATGTGCTATTATAATTACGGACATAACAAAGTGTTTTTTCATATAAAAAAGGAGGTCTTTTAATTGAAAAATGGTGTTTTGTACGCAATTCTTGCGCTTATGCTTTCGTGTGTGATGATATTCTTTTCAAGCTGCGAGCTTCCGATCGTATCGTCGATACTCGGCGGCGGGGAAGAGGGCGGAACCGAAAGCGGCAGCGCAGAGGGAAGCAAAGGAAACTCATACGGATTTACGTCGGAATTTGAAGATAAGTCTTACGGCGACGACAATCTGGAAGCCCATCCCGAAATCAAGGACCAAATGCTCGAGCTTGAAAAAGACATCCTTGCAAGCGGCCTTAAATTAAACAAAATCGAGTTTACAAACTGGGGAATGAAGGGCGTCTTTTGGCTCGGCGAAAAAGGAGATCCCTGCTACGTGCTTCTCGAAGAAAGCAAGGACAAAGATACCGAAAAATATGATTTTTACGCGGTTTACGCGCGCATTTTCGACGATGATAAACTTGAGCAGGCAAAAGACGCGGTATTCTCGTTTATCGGACTTACCGACGAGGAAAAGCCCCTTGCAATGCTCCTTTCGACCGAAAAGAGCGAAGTTATCACCGAAAACTACGTAATATATCTGAACGAAGGCACGCAGGAATTCTATCCCGAAGACATTAATTCGTCGGGAATAACTGCGGAAGACGAAGCGGCCGCGGAAGACTACTATGCAAGCGTTGAAGAACGCCCCTACAAAGAAATCGAGGTAATTTATTCTCCCGTAGAGAATATAAGAAACACCGATTTGTTCCGGGCGCAGAGAGAAGAACGCAAGCCGAAGGCCGAAAACGGCATAAACGTCGATGAATACGGACTTTCGTTCTACGTTCCCGAAAACTTAACCGCAAATCCCTATAACGGCATGCTGTACGTGTGGGAATTCTACACCGGCGAATATACGAGCTCCGGTTACCCCGACGGCGTTGACGTAACCATGAAAATAAGCGGACTTGCCGACGACAAGACGGTTGACGAATACATAAGAAACGACTCCCGTCCCGCAAATTCAAACGGTGTTACGCCGTTTGTAATCAAGGAAATCAACGGCTCCGAATGGTACACCTGCAACAACGGCAAAATCTACTACTACGGCGCCGAATTCGGCGGAAACGTGTTTGAAATCGAAATCATGAACGGCAAGACGATAAACGGCGTTACGCTCGAGTCGGTAATAAGCATGCTCGAGCAGACGCTCTACTTCGAATAATCGCAATATAGTGCAAAAGGAGACGGCAAAAAGCAGTCTCCTTTTTGCACGAAAAGGAGAATTTTATGAAAAGAACGGCAATCGTTTATTATTCCATGTCGGGAAACACCGAATATATCGCAAAAACCGTGGCGGAAAAGACGGGCGGCGAACTTATAAAACTTACGCCGAAAAAAGAATATCCGTCAAAGGGCTTTGCAAAGTTCTTTTGGGGCGGAAAAAGCGCCGTCATGGGCGACACGCCTTCCCTTGAAGATTATTCTTTCGACGCGCAAAATATTGACAGAATAATTTTCGGCACGCCCGTCTGGGCAGGCTCGTTTACCCCGCCGTTAAGGACGTTTATAAAGGAAAACAAGGAAGCCCTTGCGGGCAAGGAGTTTGCGGCGTTCTTCTGCTTTTCCGGGGGAGGCGCGGACAAGGCGAAGAACAAACTGTTAAACTTTCTCGGAGCGGATAAATTTTTTTCAGAGCTCATACTCGTCGACCCGAAAGACAAGCCGTCGGAGGAAAAGGCGCAAATGACGGAGGAATTCTGCAAAAAACTTGCGGAATAACATCTGTTTTTTACGCAGTTCCGCACGAAAAAACACATTTTTAAAGGACGGTTGAAATTGCCGTCCTGTTGTGCTATAATATATTAAATAAGTATGCGCACAGGCAAAAACGCGCAGAAAAAGGAGAAAAAATGGTCGGAATCATCAGCATCGGACAGATTGAGCTCTGCCCGTTTGCAAAAAAGTACACGTCTCTGCTCGACGCGGAAAAAATACCGTACGAAATAGTTCACTGGAACAGAAGCGGCGAAAAAAGCGAAGACGACGAAAAAAACATCACGTTTTTCGCGCCTCTTGCGCGTTATACGGGGCTTTTTTCCAAATTTATACCGTTTTTGAAGTTCCGCGCCTTTGCAAAAAAGACGATAAAGGAGAAAAAGTACGAAAGCCTCATTATTCTCACGACGCAGACCGCCGTTTTGTTCCCGTTTTTCCTCAGAAAAAGGTATAAAAACAGGTATATTTTCGACTACCGCGACGCGTCGTACGAATACGTGAAGTTTTACGGCGCGCTCGTCCGCATGATCGTTAAAAACTCGGCTTTCACCTGCATTTCCTCGCCGAAGTTCTCCGACGTCATAAAAAGCGGTGAAAATTTAATCGTCGCCCACAATTATTCTTTGGAAAACTATAAAAACCGCGTGCTTTCCTGCGAAAAGAACACGTCGGGAAAGATCGTTATGGGCTACGTCGGCTACCTTCGCGAATACGAATATCTCTCGCGCCTTGCCGACGTTTTCGGCGCCGACGGCCGCTTCAAGTTCGAAATCCACGGCTCCGGCGACTGCGTCGAAAAGCTGAGAGAACACTGCGAAAAATACGATAACGTCAATGTTTTCGGCGCATACGCAGAAAAAGACAAGATGAAAATCGTCGATTCCTTCGACATGATTTGCTACAACTACCCCAAGAATTATGTAAACTATCCCGCGGTTGCCAACAAGTTTTACGACGGGCTTACGCGCAAAAAGCCGATGTTCGCAAATTCCGCAACCTTTTCGGGAGAGCTTGTGGGAAGCGAAAAGCTCGGAATAAGTCTTTCCGAAAACGAGGAAAACCTGACCGGCAAAATATACGACTATTATTCGGCGTTCGACCCGGAAGAATTTTCCGAAAACTGCGAAAAATTCCTTGAAAAAGTGATAAAAGAAGACGAAATTTACATACAGGCAATAAAGAAATTCATCAAAGAATAGGGAGCAAAAATGCAGACACCCGAAATAAGCGTCATAGTCCCGGCGTACCGGGCGGAAAATTACATAAAAGACTGCGCGGAAAGCGTGCTCGGACAGACCTTTGCGGACTTCGAGCTTATTCTGGTTGACGACGGTTCTCCCGACGGATGCGGCCGCATCATTGACGAGATTGCGCAAAAAGACGCGCGCGTAAAGGCGGTCCACAAGGAAAACGGCGGGCCCGTCAGCGCGCGCAAAGCGGGTATTTCCGCCGCTTCGGGAAGATACGTCATGAATCTCGACAGCGACGACACGCTTGAAAAAGACACCCTCTCGGAAGTCCACAAATACATCTCGGAAAGCAATTCCGACGTGTACTGCTTCGGCTTTTATTTCGTAACCGGCGATAAAAAAGAGTTGATTCTGCCGAATTTCGACGAGGGGCTTTACGACACGCCCGAAAAGATGCAGATAATTCTCAATTCCTTCATTTACGACGCAAAAAAGCCGTTTTACACCTTCGGAATATATCCGAGCATCTGGTCGAAGGTCGTAAAAAGAGAGCTTTACACGCCCTGTCAGAACGCGATAAACGACTCGCTCATCATAGGCGAGGACTTTGCGCTGTCGTTTCTTATTTTTCACAGGGCAAAGTCGGTTTTCATAATAAAAAAGCCGTATTACGACTACAAATATCTGCCGTTTTCCCTCAGCCGCAACATTTCGGCGGACAACTGGGAGACAAAGGCTGAAATTCTGCGCGAATTCGAAGCGTCCTCGCTTTACAAAAAAGAGGAGACGATAATAAAGCCGCAGCTCGGCGCGTATCTTACGGAAATGCTCTACAACTACCTTTACGTTACGGCAAAAGAGGCGGAAAAGTACGGCGATTACGCCGGCGTCGTGAAAAATCTCGACGGAATAATCCGCAAATACGTGAATTTCTGCAAATACAATTTCCATTCGCTGCGCGGAATTGTCGTTGTCTTTCTCATAAAGCACAACATGAAGCGCTCGCTCTGGCTTATGGCGAAAATCCGGCCTTACAGAATAAAGCTTTTCGGAAACAAATAAATCGGAAACGCGGTATAAGAAATGAGTCACAGAAAACAGATTACAATAAATATCGTCTCGCAGATAGTTTCGTTTGCGGTTTCCCTTGCCATAAACTTCTTTCTCGTGCCGTTCACGGTTGAAAAAATCGGCAAAGAGGTTTACGGCTTTTTCGGGCTCGCAAACAACTTTCTCGAATACGTAACGGTCATAACCGTCGCCGTAAACGGCATGGCGAACCGCTTTATAACCGTCGCGTACTCAAAGGGCGAAATGGCGGAAGCGAAAAAATATTTCACGTCGGTAACGGTTGCGAACGTTTTTTTAACGGCGGTTTTGTCTGTTCCCGCGGCGCTTACCGTGCTTTTTCTTGACAAATTCACGTCGGTTCCCGCAAAAAACGCGCTCGACATAAAGGTTCTCTGGGCGCTCATTTTCATAATGTTTTTCGTAAACCTCATCTTTTCGAGGTTCGACGTCGCGCCGTTTGCAAAAAACAGGCTTGAAATAACGTCTCTCGTCAACGTCTCGTCTGTTCTTTCAAAGGCGGCGGTAATCGCTCTTCTGTACCTCTTTTTCAAGCCGTACCTTTATTACGTCGGTATCGCGGCGCTTGTAAGCGGACTGCTTTCGGCGGCGCTTAAAGTGTTTTTCAAGAAAAAACTCATGCCCGACCTTGCGTTTGACAAAAAACTTTTCGATTTCGGCGCGGTAAAAACGCTTCTCGCCGTGGGAATCTGGAATTCCGCAAGCCAGCTCAGCCAGATACTGTTTACGGGGCTCGACCTGCTGCTTGCAAACCTCTTTATCGGCGCCTACGACATGAGCCTGCTTTCGGTTGCGAAAACGCTTCCGGTAATGATAATCGGCTTTGTCGGCGTTGTCGCGGGTGCGTTTTATCCGTCGATGACGATATGCTATTCCACACGTCCGAAAGAGGACCTGCTCAAAGAGACGGCGTTCGCAATGTCGCTCTGCGGGCTCATCTTAAGCGTTCCCGTAGTCGGAATCGCCGCTTTCGGAAAAAGCTTCTTTGCGCTGTGGCTGCCTTCCATGACGGCAGAGGAAATCACGACGATATATATTCTCACGATGCTCACGCTGCTTCCGCAGACTTTGAGCATATACATTTTCCCGCTGTACCAGATAAACACGCTGACCTGCAAAGTGAAGGTCCCGGCGCTCGTCGACTGTGCGATAGGCGCAATCAACGTCGGCGCGGTATTTCTTCTTTTGAAATACACGTCTTTGGGGCTTTTCGCGATAGCGGGGGTAAGCTCGCTTCTTCTGCTTCTGAGAATCGCGTTCTTCGTGCCGATGTACGCGTCGTCAAACCTCGGGGTGTCAAAGCTTGCGTTTTACCCGGTGCTGCTTAAAGGACTGCTTCTGAATATAGTTATGTTTGCCGCGTTTTACGGCATAAAGAGCTTGTTTCCGATCAACTCCTGGATAATGCTCATAACCGCGGCTGCCGTCTGCGCTTTGCTCGGATACACGCTCGGCTTTTTCGCGCTGTTTTCGAGGGAGGAAAAGAAGAAGGTAACGGGTTTTTTCGCGGACAAATTCAAAAAATAAACCGAGAGGGATAACAAGGGATAATATGAATATACGGCTTACGGGATATTTCGACAAAAACTTCGGAGACGACCTCATGCAGCTCGTGCTGATTAAAGGGCTTCCGGAATACAATTTTTTTGCCGACTGCGGAAAAAAGGAAATGCTTTTGCACCTGAAAGACGAAAAAAACGTGCTTCCGATGAGAGAGGACGTTCCTTTTGACGCGTTCGTAAACGTAATCGGCACAGGCTTCAAGTACGATTCCAAAATGAATATCATACAGAAAATCCTGTCCATACCGCATGAAAAAAAGATCCGTGAAAAAAAGGCGTGCACCGTCGGCTGCAGCGTTGATTATTCGGCGCGCAGACTCGAAAACGCGCTCATAAAAAGGGAGCTTAACAAATACGACTATATCTCGTGCAGAGACGCCAAATCGTACGAAATCATAAGAAAAGCCGCTCCGAAAAAACGCGTTTTTCTGCATAACGACCTCGTTTTCGCGCTGCCCGAGGAATATATCTTCCCAAAAACCGGCGAGGACTGCCTCGGCATAATTCCCACGCAGAAGATTTTTTCCGCGGAAAACTACGCGTATTTTGAAATACTTGCGAAGTACTGCGACGAATTTATCGAAAAAACGTCGAAAAAGGTGCTGCTTTTCGCGTTCGACAGCGGTACGGAAAACGACTTTTTCGCCGTAAACGGAATAAAAAGCCTTATGAAAAACGCGGATTTTGCCGAAATCATAAGCTACAATTCCGACCCGGAATATATCATGAAAAATATCTCGCGCTGCGGAAAAATAATATCCTCGCGTTTCCACGGACTCGTGGCTTCCCTGCTTTCGGGAATACCCGCGTATGCCGTTTCGGACGCGTCGAAAGCTAAAATCCTGTGCGAGAAACACGGACTTCCGTATATAAAAAAATCAGGACTTACGTTTGAGGCCCTTTCCGAAACGGCGGCAAAAACGGTAAATCCCGTTTTTGCGCCCGAAAGCGAAAAAGAAGACGCGAAAAAACATATTTCCGGGCTGAAAGAATATCTGGAGAGCGAAAATGACTGAAGTTTCGGTAATCGTCCCCGTTTATAACGGCGAAAAAACCATCAAAAACTGCATAGACTCCCTGCTTTCGCAGACGCTTGAAAACGTCGAGATCATCGTCGTGAACGACGGCTCGACCGACGGCACCGCGGATATTCTTGCCTCTTACGGCGATAAAATCATAACCGTTTCTCAGCAAAACGAAGGGCAGGGAAGCGCGAGAAACAAGGGAATATCGCTTTCCCGCGGCGAATATCTCGGCTTTGCCGACGCCGACGACACCTGCGAAAAAGAGATGTTTGAGCAACTGCTGCACGCCGCAAAAGAGACCGGCGCCGAAGTCGTTCAGTGCGGAATGCGCGACGTTTTTGAGGACGGGACCGGGCACGAGCGCTCCTGCTTTTCCGAAACGGTGGAAATTTCCGACAGGGCGGAATATATTTATAACTATTTTTATAAACTGAAACACACGAACGAAGTGTGCAACAAACTCATAAAAAAGAGCTTTTTTGAGGAATCGGGGCTTTCTTTCGGGGACTCAAAAAAGTATTTCAGCGAGGATTTCAAGCTCAATATGGATATGCTCGCAGATCTTTCGAAAATATCGTTTGTCGGAAAGTGCTTTTATAACTACAACATAACCGAAAACGGCTATTGCAGGGCGGACGCAAGCCTGCTTTCAAGAATTCCAAAGATAAAAGCCGCATTTGAAGATACGCTGACAAAAGATTTTGACGAAAACTCAAAAAAGGCGCTTATGTGCGTCGGCGCGCTGACGCTGCTGTCCTACTGCGCAACGGCGCTCAAAGAGGGAAAAGACGAAAACGCGCGCTTTGTTTCTGATTTTCTCGGCGACGGCTTTTTGAGAAAGTGTATTTCGGTTTCCATGCGCTATAAGAGCAGTATAAAACATTTCTGCCTTTATTTTCTCATGCTGTATGCGCCGAAAAAAGCGCGGATGCGCCTGCTTTTAAGGTATTTTATCTTTGAAAAATGATTTTTGTTGAAACCGTTCAAACCGCAAAGGAAACTTTGCGGTTTTTTTGTTTCGCTTAACGATATTATTTGTGTTGCAAAATTAATTAATATATGTTATAATGTATTATCTATAACTATACATATTATTGCGTAAGAAAATTCGCGCGCGCGTGAGGGGATTTTTTTGACCAAGAACAGGACGTTTACTTTTATCAGAATAATTGAATTTTTCGGAGACTTGTTCCTCGAGCTTTTAGGGCTGCACCTTGCCTTCAAAGCGTCGGGGCTTTCGGTGTTTCCGCTTGAGGAGAATTATAAGGTCTTTACGGTTTACGTTCTCCTGTTTTTGTTCTTCTTCTATCTTTTCGATTTGTACAAGGACAAATCCCGCGCCAAAGACGAGGTCATAGTTTCGGTATTCTTCTCGACTCTCGCGTCGGTGTTCGGAACGCTGCTTTTCAACGTTCTTCTTTCATGGGAGTATTCCTCGTTCTCGACGTGGATTTATCTGTTCCTCATTACGCTTGCGCTTCTTGAAGCGTGGAGAATGTTCACGACCGTGCTTTTCAACAGGTTCAAGAAAAAGGAACGCACCGTCATTCTGGAATCGATAAGGAGCGACACCGCGCTTGCGCGCAAGCTCAAATACTCGTCTCCCAACATTGACGGCTCGTGGTACTATATGATAGACGACGAAAACGAGGAGGAAGTCGACAGCTTCATAAATACGATACTTCCGCTGCACGACGCCGTCGTTATCTCCCCGAAGCTGAGCAGAGACGCAAGCGACAAAATTCTCACAGGCTCGCTTCTCCTGCACAAGCAGGTAAGCATACCGGCGCAGATAAGCGACATATACACCTTGAACGCGCGAACAAGCCAGTACAGCGACACCGTTCTCATCGTGAAGAACGGAATCGTCATCTCGACGTTCGAAAAGTTCATAAAGCGCGTCTTCGACATAGTTTCCTCGCTTATCGCGCTTATTCTGTGTGCGCCGCTGTTTCTTGCGTGCACAATATGGATAAGGCTCGATTCAAAAGGACCCGCTTTCTATAAGCAGGAAAGATATACGATAGGCAAAAAGAAGTTCTTCGTCTATAAATTCCGCACCATGTGCGAAAACGCCGAAAAGGACGGTGCGATGCTTTCAACCAAGGACGACGAAAGAATAACCCGCGTCGGTAAAATTCTGCGCTCCCTGCGAATTGACGAGCTTCCGCAGTTGATAAACATTCTCCGCGGCGAGATGTCCGTCGTGGGACCGCGCCCCGAAAGGCCC
Organism: Clostridia bacterium; assembly: GCA_017959195.1. Classification (GTDB taxonomy): domain Bacteria; phylum Bacillota; class Clostridia; order Oscillospirales; family CAG-382; genus UMGS882. Next base: position 9,518 of record JAGDBE010000238.1, read on the forward strand.
GTCTTTGCCGACGAATACTCAAAAACCGTCAAGAACTACGACCTTAGGTACCTTGTTAAAGCGGGACTCACGGGTTACGCGCAGGTTTACGGAAAGTACAATACCAAAGCCGAAGACAAAATACTCATGGACCTGATTTACGAGGTCAACTTCTCGCTCATGCTCGACTTCAAAATCATAATGCTCACGTTAAAGACGGTATTTATGTCGTCTGCGGCAGAGGGCGTCGATACCGAGACGGAAGACATGCTCAACACGCAGACAAAGGAGAGCAGACGCGCGGAATATTCAAATCTTCTGGCAAAGGGAACAATGAACGCGTCTTCCGCGGAGACGGAAGAGCGTCTCCCGAAAGTGTCGGTAATAATTCCGGCCTATAACTGCGGGCAGTATATCGACAGATGTATAAATTCCATGTTCGAACAGAACTACCCGAACCTCGAAATCGTCGTGGTAAACGACGGCTCGACCGACGGCACGGCGGAGAAATTAAGGGCTTACGACGAAAAGATAAAACTTATCGATAACGAAACCAATCTCGGCGTCGCGCACGCAAGAAATCTCGGACTCGAACACTCGACGGGCGACCTTCTGCTGTTTCTGGATTCCGACGACGCGCTCGTGAACAACACAATACCCGACCTTGTGAGATTCCGCGACGAAACAAAGACCGATATCGTGCATTTCGCGTATAAAATCATAAAAGACTCGGGCGAAGTCTCCTTCTCGGAAAACCTCTTCCGCACAAACGGCACGGTGCCAAAGGAAAAATTCAAAAAAGAGGTTTATCCCTGCTTTATTAACGGAATAAGCTTAAACAGCGTATGCTGCGCCATGTATTCGAGGTCGTGCGTCGAGGGAATAACCTTCCCGACGGGAATGAAGACGGCGGAAGACGCGATTTTCAACGTACGCGCCTACACGAAAGCAAACAGCGTGTCGTCGATAAGCATTCCCTATTACTGCTACTACCGGCACAAAAAGAGCTTGACCAGCACCGGACTTTCGGTGCGTGAAAAGGCAAAATACAACAAAATGCTGTCGAAAGAGATAAAAAAGCACTTAAAAGAGTGGAAAATGAATAATCTTTACTGGCGCGTCAAAGTTTCGCTGCGCCCGGCAGTCATTCTGTTTGACAAAATAATCAGAAAAATCTGAAAAAAGGGAGGAAAAGGCATGGATGCGGCGCAGGCGCCGGCAAAAAAAGGCAAAATAAGCATTGAATGCATTCTCGCCGGAATATATTTCTTCTGCCTCCCGTTTACGGTGGTTGAAACGCCTTTCGGCTCGCTGTTGAAGCTTGTTTCGATACCGATAATCGCAATTCTCGTCGTGCGGCTCCTCATGGGAAAAAGCGAGGTGTCGCTCAACAGCGTTCATCTGTTCTACGCGCTTTATATACTGTATTCTTTCGCGTGTCTGCTCAATCTTTTCACGCCGGAAGCGTTCACGACGGTAAAGGATATGCTTCTCGGCTTTGCGACGATAATGCTCATAAGCATGCGCGTCTATACTGTTGAGGAACGCGATTTTCTCGAATGGGTCTGGCTTTTCGTCGGCGTAGTATGCATACTTATAGTGGTATTCAGCAGAGAAGTCGTCCAGGACAGGGCGGTAATAAGAGTGCTCGGCTTTGTCGAGGACCAGAACCAGTTCTGCGCCTACTTCATAATGGCGTCGCTTCTGTGTATAAAGCGGCTTTTAGAGCGAAAAAGCCTGTTTTTCGTCTATCTCGTGATTTTAGTGCTGTGCTTTTACGCAATTCTTAAAACCGGCTCGCGCGGCGGCCTTCTCGGAATACTTGCGGGAATATCCGCGTATCTTGTAGCGGGCATACAAAGCAGAAAGGCGCGGATAGCCATAATAGCCGCGGGGCTTGTGATAATTCTGCTCGTCGTCTTCGTCCTGTTCCCGATGCTTCCGGAGTCGATTCAGGAACGCTATACCTTCGACGACGTGGTCCAGACGGGCGGAAGCGGAAGAGTGCAGATATGGAGAGGGCTTATCAAATATACCGTTGCAAAGCCCGAAAGAATAATATGGGGCTCCGGGGTGCTCTCGTCTTACGACATATTGCAGAACGACCCCGAAATACAGCGCGGAAGCGTTGCGCACAACAGCTTTATTCAGATTTTCAGCGACCAGGGGCTGATAGGACTTCTTCTGTTCCTGTTCGTTATGGCGGCCTGCATAATAAAGCCGTGGATGACCGAAAGGGTTTACGCCTGCGCGTTCATATCGCTTATCGCGTTTTCGATGTCGCTTACGTTTTATACGTTCAAGCCATATATAAATATCATGATGATGTGTGCGATGGGCTTTGAGGACTCACTGCTCACAAAATCCAAAGAACGGGAGAAAAAAGAACTATGATAGCATTTTTGACCAACAGCCTGCTTCGGCTCTTCAAGCTCAAATACGTTATCTTCCTGCTCTGCGCGGCAATACTTTTGGCGGGCGGCGCATGGGGATATAACTATTTCGTCAGAAGCAAACTCATAACCATGACGATAGAGCTTAACTATCCGGGCTCAGAAAAAGGCCTGAATCCTGACGGAAGCTTTTTCGACATAACCGAGCTCCACTCGGAAGCCCTTATCGAAAAGGCGAAAAAAGGACTTCAAACCGAAAACGAGGACACCGAGTTTCTGAAAACAAGGCTTTCATTCACGACAAACGTGTCGAGCGACGTGTTTGATACGGTGGTTTCTTCCGTTGAAGACGGCGAGATAAACATATTCCTGCCGACAACATATTTTCTGTACTATTCTCAGAAAGACAAGTTCAGCAAGAACGAGACGTCCGAGTTCATAAACAACCTCGCCGACGCGTA
>JAGDBE010000239.1 GCA_017959195.1 Clostridia bacterium
CCCCGACAACATGGCGGCAGGTCCGTCTTCATACGGCATGACCGACACCATGGGACGCATGCATTCCGACGCGCAGTTCGCAGGTTCTTCATCGGTTCCCGCGCACGTTGAAATGATGGGACTCATCGGCATGGGCAACAACCCGATGGTAGGCGCTACCGTTGCTGTTGCAGTTGCAGTCGAAGAAGCGATGAAATAATAAAAAAGGCAGCAAAAAAGCCGCACTGTCGTGCGGCTTTTCTTTTTATTATCTTAGTTATTGCCTGTGAGTTTTGCGATTTCTTCTGCGAAGTTATCTTCTCTCTTTTCGATGCCTTCGCCCTTTTCGAAGCGTAAGAATCCCGTAACCTTGATATCTGCGCCGAGCGCCTTTGCTTCGCTTGCGATATATTCGCAAACCTTCATCTTATCTTCTTTTACGTATTCCTGTTCGAGTAAGCAGTTTGTATCATAGAACTTGCCTATCTTACCGAGGATCATCTTTTCTTTTACTGCTTCGGGCTTACCCGCGTTCTTGGGATCGTTATCTATCTGCGCAAGGAGGATTTCCTTTTCGGACGCGAGAGCGTCTGCGGGAACGGATTCCTTATCGAGATATTTCGGGCTCATAGCCGCGATCTGAAGAGCTACGTTCTTAAGCACTGCCTTTACCGCGTCCTTATCGGATGCGTCGGATTCGCCTTTAACTACGACGCCTATCGTGCCGCCGCCGTGGATATAAGTGCTTGTAAGTCCTTCAACTATTTCAAAGCGTCTTATCGAGAGTTTTTCGCCTATCTGGAAAGTCTTATCCTTCAGAACCGCGTCAACGGTATCTTCGGTTCCAGCATATTTGCACTGTGCGAGTTCTTCTACGTTTGCGGGCTTGCATGCGAGTATCGTTTCAAGCACGCCTTTTACGAAAGCTCTGAACGATTCGTTCTTTGCAACGAAGTCTGTTTCGGAGTTTACTTCAACCATTGCAACGAGGTTATCTTTAGCAAGAATATCAACTATACCTTCAGCTGCGATTCTGCTTGCCTTCTTTTCAGCAACGGCAAGTCCCTTTTCTCTTAAAATCTTTATTGCTTCTTCTTTATTTCCGTTTGCTTCGGTAAGCGCTTTTTTACATTCCATCATTCCGATTCCGGTCTGAGCGCGGAGTTCGGATACGTCTTTTGCCGTAAAGTTCATTATTTTCCCTCCTGTTGAAAAGCCGATTATTCAGCTTCCTTTTCCTCTTCTTCGTCTTCTTCGTCTGCGTCTGATGCGGAGTCGGTAAACTGTTCGCCCTGTCTGCCTTCGAGTATGGCGTCGGCCATTACCGAAAGGATGAGCTTGATTCCGCGGATAGCGTCGTCGTTGCCCGGGATTACGTAGTCTACTTCGTCGGGGTCGCAGTTGGTGTCAACTATTGCAACAACGGGGATGCCGAGCATTCTTGCTTCGGCTACCGCGTTCTTTTCTTTTCTCGGGTCAACTACGAACATTGCGGCGGGAAGCGTTTCCATATTCTTGATACCGCCGAGGTTTCTCTCAAGGTCGTTTATTTCCTTTACGAGTCTGATTACTTCCTTCTTGGGAAGAAGTTCGAACGTTCCGTCGTCTTCCATTCTGTGAAGCGCGTTAAGTCTTGCGATGCTCTTCTTTATCGTCTTGAAGTTTGTGAGCATACCGCCGAGCCAACGCATATTGACGTAGTTGCATTCCGCTCTTTCCGCCTCTTCCTTGATTGCGTCGGAAGCCTGTTTCTTGGTGCCTACGAAAAGAACTCTGCCGCCTTCCATCGACACTTCGCGTATGAACATATACGCTTCTTCAAGTTTCTTTACCGTTTTCTGAAGGTCGATGATGTACACGCCGTTTCTTTCCGTGAAGATGTATTCCGCCATTTTGGGGTTCCATCTTCTTGTGTGGTGTCCGAAATGAACACCTGCTTCGAGAAGCTGTTTCATTGAAATTACTGACATTTTTAATGTCCTCCTTTGGGTTTTTCCACCACGGAAAGCTTTTTGGTTTGCGGCTTATCCGCCTTTGCGGACACCCTCGCCGGAACTTTGCCGTGTGTGTGATAAAATATTTTTGCAGGGCGCCTTTTTGCGCCCGCGGGCTATATTATATCAAATAATATATTGGAATGGAACACAAAAACGCAACTTTTAACAAAATATTTACATTATTTTCCGCGCCGCACTCATTTTCCGCGTCCCGCGCGCTTTTTCGGGCTCTTTTGCGCAAGTTTTGCGCCCAGAAGCGAAAAAATCAGAAAATCTGCGCACAAAAGCGCCTTCAACGCAACCGATTCCTCACCCTTATCCCCCGAAAACGCAAGGGAGAGTACAAAAACGAGCGCGAGCAGCGTCAGTCCCTGTACAATTCCCGGCAGAAGCACCCCATAGTCAGACGTTTTCGAGACGGTAAGCCCCGCAATCAACGCTGAAAGCGCCGCAAGCGCAAAAACCGCGGGGATTATATAGTTTTCGGGCTCGCTGCGGCCTGACAAAACGTATGCCGCAATCACCAGAAGCACCGTCCATGCGGATAAACCCGCAAGTGTTCCGAAAAGCAGCGCTTTTGCAAACGGCACGCTTCCCGTCTTTTTCCTGTCGACTGTTTTCTTTTTCAAACAAACACGCCCTTTCGGTTATTTTTTTCGCTGAAATCTTATTTTACTTATATTTTTATATTCTGAAAATTATTTATGCATTTATAAAAAATTTACTTTTTCTTAAAAAAATCTCTTTACAAAAAAGGTTTTCTGTGATATACTACCCAAAGATAAGTTATGCTTACCTGGCTTTGTTGCGGGATTTTTGCCTTACATTTTTTAATGTTAAGAGGTGTTCACCTGCCCGCTGCTATGTTACGGGAGTTCTTATCAATACTTATGAAAGGTGGATTTTAAAATGATTCAGAAGGACGTCAAGCAGAGCATTATCAATGAATACAAGACTCATGACGGCGATACCGGTTCTCCCGAAGTTCAGATTGCAATTCTCACTTACAGAATAAACACTCTGACGGAGCACCTGAAGGTTAACAAAAACGACCATCATTCGAGACGCGGACTTCTTAAAATGGTCGGCCACAGAAGAAATCTTCTCAACTACCTCACCAAGAAGGACATCAACCGCTACCGTGAAATCATTGAAAAGCTCGGAATAAGAAAGTAATCTTACCGAAAAGGCGAACCTGCTATACGCTTGTTCGCCTTGCTTTTTTGTAAAACCATATCGATTTTTCTGCGGACGCTTTGAATTTTAGCATTTAAATACGCGCGTGAAATTCATACGTATATTTAAGTGCTAAACTCACATTTTTGTGTGTTGTTCGGGGCCTCCGCATTAAAAAATATAAAAACGGAGGAATTTTCAAATGTTTGAAAACTACAGAACATTCTCAACCAATCTCGCAGGCAGAACCCTTACCGTAGAAACCGGCAAGATGGCTCAGCTTGCAAACGGCTCGTGCCTCGTAAGATACGGCGACACCGCGATTCTCGCGACGGCGACGGCATCAAAGGCGCCGAGAGACGGCATCGACTTTCTTCCCCTTTCGGTTGAATTCGAAGAAAGACTTTACGCCGTAGGCAAAATCCCCGGCTCGTTTTTAAAACGCGAAGGAAAGCCCACGGAAAAGGCAATTCTCACGTCCCGCGTTATAGACAGACCGATAAGACCTCTCTTCCCGAAGGACTTAAGAAACGACGTTACTCTCGACTTACTCGTTCTTTCGGTTGACCCCGACTGCTCGCCCGAAGTTACGGGACTTATCGGCGCGTCCATCGCGCTTTCCATCTCGGATATTCCGTGGAACGGCCCCGTTGCAAGCGTTTTTGTCGGTCTTGTTGACGGCGAAATCGTAATAAACCCCACGGCGGCGCAGAGAGAAAAGTCGGAACTCGAACTTACCGTAGCGTCAAGCGACAAGAAGGTCGTTATGATTGAAGCGGGCGCAAAAGAAGTCGCAGAAGACACCATGTTTGACGCGATAATGAAGGCGCACGAAATCAACCACGAAACGGTCAACTTCATCAACCACATCAAAGACGAAGTCGGAAAAGACAAGTTCGAATATCCCTCGTGCGAGGTTGACCACGACTTATATGAAGAAATCAGCGAATACGCGATAGAAAAGGTTCGCGAAGCGCTCGACACCGACGACAAAAACGTAAGAGAAGCGCGTCTCAACGTCGTTTACGAAGACGTATTTGCTCATTTTGCCGAAAAATATTCAGAAGAGGAACTTGAAGAAAAGAAGCCCGAAATCAACGAGTGTCTGTACAAACTGCAGAAATACGTTGTAAGGCGCTGGCTGCTCGACGACGGAAAGCGCGTTGACGGAAGAAGACTCGACGAAATCCGTCCCCTCAACGCTCAGGTCGGACTTTTCGGCAGAACGCACGGCTCCGCGATGTTCACGCGCGGACAGACGCAGGTTATTACGGTTGCAACCCTCGGTCTTGTCGCAGAGCAGCAGATGCTCGACGGCATTGACGACGAGGAATACAAGAGATACATGCACCACTACAACATGCCGAGCTACTCGGTCGGCGAAACGAAGCCGTCGAGAGGCCCCGGAAGACGTGAAATCGGACACGGCGCGCTTGCTGAACGCGCTCTCGTTCCCGTTATCCCGTCGGTTGACGACTTCCCGTATTCGTTAAGACTCGTATCGGAAGTCATCTCATCCAACGGCTCGACGTCGCAGGCATCCATTTGCGCGTCAACGCTTGCGCTTATGGACGCGGGCGTTCCGATCAAGGCCCCCGTTGCGGGTATTTCCTGCGGACTTATCACCGAGGGTGAAAGATGGATGACCATGCTCGACATTCAGGGACTCGAAGACTTCTTCGGAGACATGGACTTCAAGGTTGCCGGCACCAAAAAAGGCATTACGGCAATTCAGATGGACTTGAAGATTGACGGACTTACTCCCGAAATCATAAAGGCGGCGTTCACTCAGACGAGAGCCGGCAGAGAATACATCCTTGACGAAATCATGCTCAAGTGCATTCCCGAGCCTCGCGCCGAAGTATCTCCCTTCGCTCCCAAGATGATAATACTCAAGATTGATCCCGACAAGATCGGCGACGTTATAGGCAAGAGCGGAAAAGTTATCCAGGCAATTACCGCTGAAACCGGCGCTAAAATAGACATCGAAGACGACGGAACGGTTTACATTGCCGCAGTCGACAAGGAAGCCGGCCTCAAGGCGAAGTCCTACGTCGAGGCAATAGCCTTCGATCCCGAACCCGGCTCGGTATTCACCGGAAAAGTAACGAGACTTATGTCGTTCGGCGCATTCGTTGAAATCGCTCCCGGCAAAGAAGGACTTGTTCACATCTCAAAACTTGACAAGAAGCGCGTTGAAAAGGTTGAAGACGTCGTTTCCGTCGGTGACACCGTAAAAGTCAAGGTGCTCGAAATCGACGATAAAGGAAGACTCAATCTTTCGAGAAAAGATGCGCTTGAAGAATAATTGAAAAATCCAAAGCTGTGAAGTTTAGGACTTTTTGAAAAGATTGTTTCACAATTTTCGGGGACGTCCTAAAAGGCGTCCCCGTTTTTTGCAAAGGAATTATTATGGAAGAAAAAATTGAAAGCATGCGCCTTCAGAAATATGTTTCCGACTGCGGTCTGATGTCGAGGCGCGCGGCGGAAAAGGAAATTGAAGCGGGTTATTTTACCGTAAACGGAGAAGTCGCTTCCACCGGAATGAAAATAAATCCCTGCGAAGACGTCGTCGCGTACAAGGGCAAAATTTTGGAAAACGGCGCAAAAAAATTATACGTTATGCTTTACAAACCGCGCGGATACGTTACCACAATGAGCGACGAGGAAGGCAGAAAATGCATTCCCGACCTGCTTTCCGACATTCCGCAGAGGGTTTACCCGTGCGGACGGCTCGATATGGATTCGGAGGGGCTTCTGATACTCACCAACGACGGAGAAGTCGCAAACAAGCTCATGCACCCGAAAAATCACGTGGAAAAGGTTTATCACGTCAAGGTTGACACGGAAATTCAGCCCGAAAAGCTCTCGCTTCTCAATTCGCCGATGCTCATCGACGGCTACCGCATAAAACCGGTAAAAGTTACGATTATTGAGCGCAAAGAGGGCGCGACAATCCTTAAATTTGCGCTGTCCGAGGGCAGAAACCGTCAGATAAGAAAGATGTGCGAGCAGGCGGAGCTCAAAATCATCCGTTTGAAGCGTGTTTCCGTCGGAAATCTCAACATCGGCATGCTCTCCCCCGGCAAATGGAAATATCTAAACCACAACGAAATTACGTATCTTAAAAACCTATAATGAGGTGAAAATATGCTTGAAATGCGTCCCGTATACACTTCCTACGAAAGAGAGGAATACTTAAAGCCGTTCGGCCTTATTCCCGAAGACGGAAAAACGGTTATCTGTGCAAGATACCCCGACAAATTCGTAGGAGCGGCGTATCTCTCACTTGAAAACGAAAACGCCGAAATCCTGCTTTTATCGCTTATTGACGGCTACGAGAACGACACCGACCTTTTTCTGCTCGGAAAAGCGGCGTTGAATTATCTCGACCTTCACGGCGCAAAGAAAGTTTCATTTCCGAACGCGTCCGACGGGTCCCTTGCAAAGCGGCTCGGCTTTATCAAGGGAGAAAACGGCGTTTACACGCTTTCTTTGAACAATTATTTTAATCACGAACATTAATTTCTACGAAAGGATATTTATTATGGACGTTACAGAATTGGCTCAGGGTGCATCTCCCGAAAACACGAACATAGTGGACGAAACCGTGAACGCCATGTCGGAAGCGGTAACCGACACGACGAGTTTGCTTGACGGCCTCTGGACATCAATCAAGGAGCTCGCTTCGGCTTACGCATTCAAATTCGTTATAGCGCTGCTCATCATTATCATCGGAATCAAGCTTTCAAAGCTGCTCATAAAATTCTTAAACAACGAAAAGCTTTTCAAGAGTCTTGACAGCACGGTAAAGCGCTTTTTATGCAGCATAATAAAATTCATTCTGTACGCGGTGGTATTCGTTTCCGCGGCGGCGGAGCTCGGCATTCCCGCAACGTCGTTCATCACGATTTTGGCGTCGTGCGGACTTGCAATAGGCCTTGCGCTTCAGGGATCGCTTTCGAATTTTGCGGGCGGGCTTATGATTCTTATATTCAAGCCGTTCAGGATCGGCGACTACATTGAAGTCGAAAACCGCATAGGACTCGTACACGACATAAACATTTTCTACACGACGATTTCCGACATCTCGACTCCCAACGTACTCATCACCATGCCCAACGGCTCCATTTCCAACACCGTCGTAAAGGACATCGCGTCAAACGGACAGATAAGGCTTGAAGTAGGCATCGGGGTTTCCTACAAATCCGACATCGACAAGGTTATAAAAGTCCTTCGCGACCTCGCTTACAGCAACGACAAGGTGCTTACCGAGCCGGAAGTGCAGATAATCATCACAAAATACACGACAAACTCCATTGATTTTCAGATAAGGGCGTGGGTTAAAATCGAGGACTATTACAGCGTTATGTTCTACTTAAACGAAAACATCAAAAAGGCCTTCGACAAGAACGGAATCGTTATCCCGTTTGCTCATACCGACGTTCACATTATTCAAGACTGACGGGAAAATATATTAACAACTTAATCGCTGGTTTTTTGTGCAATTTTCACAAAATCGGCTTTGAAAAAATTAAAATTGTAATACTTATTGACAGAATTTGTATTTTTTGATATAATACTCAGAGGATAAGTTTTCATTTTTTCGGGAGGATCATATGGCGCAGATTATTCTTGTTACTTCGTTCAAAGGGGGCGTCGGAAAAACCACAATTTCCGCAAATCTTTCCTACTGTCTCGCCCAAAAGACGAACAAGGTAATCGTCTGCGACTGCGACCTTGAATCGAGATGCCTCGATATGATGTTCAAAATCAAAAACAGACGCTTTTCAACATCTGCGACGTGATATCGGAAAAATGCGGCGTCGAAAGCGCGCTTTGCGAAATCGAGGGCTGCGAAAACTTAAAATTCATCCCCGCTCCCGCTTTTTACCCCGAGGCAATTCAAAATGAGAATTCAACGGAGTTATTTACCGAGGAAGCGGTGGGAAAATTCGTGGACAAGCTCTCGGAAATGGCGGATTACGTCATTTTTGACCTGCCGGCGCGTCCCGACGTGCTCTACAAGAAGTTAATCCTGCGCGCAGACCTTATTCTTACAATATCTTTCCACACGGCAGTCTCGATAAGGGCGGCCGAAAAGACTGCCATCGCAATAAGCGAAATGTGCGAGAGCGAAAACAAGCACGTTCCCGAAATAAAGCTTATTGTCAACGCTTTCCATTCGGGCGGCGCGAAAAAAGGCAGCAACGCCGGGCTTTACGAGATACTCGAAAAGACGAAAATCCCTCTCATAGGCGTTATTCCCTATGATTCGGAAATGGTAAAGCAGCAGGAAAAGGGAAATTTATCCGACGAATGCACTTCCCCGAAAAGCCACTTCTGGAAAGCGATTAACAACGTCGCCGACAGAATCGACGGCAGAAACGTAGGCCTCTTTTACAACATTAACGTCGGTTACAGCAACAACAAACTGTTCTGAAAAGAACTTTCGGAAAGGAATACGCCACATGGAGATAGCTATCATTGCATCTGACAGAAAAAAAGAACTGATGATGGAATTTTGTCTGGCATACAAGGCAATTCTTTCAAAGCACAATCTGTACGCAACCGAATCGACGGGAAAATACATTTCCGACGCAACCGGTCTTCGTATAGAATGCCTTATGCCCGGAAGCTCCGGCGGCATTGAACAGTTATCGTCGCGCATTTCCTACAATGAAATCGACCTCGTGCTTTATTTCAGAAACCCGATGAACGCGCCCTACTACAACGAGGCGCAGCACAACCTGCTCAGGCTTTGCGACATATACAACGTTCCCGTTGCGACGAACATTGCGACAGCCGAGGCGCTTATACTTGCGCTCGACCAGGGCTCGCTCGACTGGCGTGAACTTGTTAATCCGAAGTTCCGCAAGTAATATTTATTCCGAAAAAAATCCCGCTTTTGCTTTCGCAAAAGCGGGTTATTTTTATGCCTTATTACAGGTTCTGCGGGATATACGCCGCGTTCATTATTGCTGCAAACGCCCAGTGGTCTGCCGGCAGGTCCTCATAATACGGCTCAAGCGAACACTCGCTGTTGGATATGCCTGCAACTCTGTTCAGAATCGTTACGACCTCGGATCTCGCTATCGGGTTATCCGGTCTGAAATCGCCTTCGGGGTAACCTAAAATGTATCCCTTTGCGACGAACGATTTTATTCTGCCTTCAGCCCAGTGTCCCGAAATATCCCAAAGGGATACGTTTTCGTCGTTGCTTTCGGGAAGTCCGAGCATTATGCCGACTATCTTTACAAATTCGGCTCTCGTTATGCCGTCGTTGCCCTTAAAGGTGCCGTCGGGATATCCGTTGATGATTCCCGCGCCCGCAAACAGCGCTACCGTATCCGCAAGCTCGCCCGAAAGGTCCGGGAAAGTTATGGTTTTTTCAACGCCCGTTATATCGAACAGTCTGTTGGTCATATCTATTACTTCGTATCTCGTCGCATAGTCATTCGGCCTTATATAAGGATATGGCGACGATGAAGAAATATATTTAATGGTCGAAGCGTTTGGTTTAAGCGTGATTTTCGCGGTTATTTCGGCGTCTTCTATGAATCTGTACGTAAATGCCGCAACGGTACTGTTGGTCATACCGCTCTTTGCAGCGATAGCCCTTATTATCGTTCCGTTATCGACAACCGGTATCGGCTGGCTGTAAATACGGCTTGACGTATTGGGGTAGCTTCCGTCGGTGGTATAATAAATTCTTGCGCCGAGTGTTGCGGTTGACAGCGTTACGAGCGTGCCTTTTGCGATTTCGCCGGACGGGATGTTCGCAACTACCGCGGACACCTGCTGCTGAACCGTGGTGGAGCCGCCTCCGCCTCCGCCGCTGCTTACGCTGCCGCCGCCTCCGCCGCCTCCGCCGCTTCCGCCGCCGCTAACGTATGACGGGCCGCTCTTCTTGAATTTTGCTCTGAAATAAACGTCCGACTGCACTACTATGGTATACGGGTTTTCGTTGCTTACCATTTTATCGTTTACGTCGAACCAGCCCTCGAAGAGGTAGCCGTTATTCGGAGACGCAACAATTTTTACTTCCGCGTCAAACGGATAGTCGCCGGGGCCTTTGGATATCGTGCCGCCCGCGTTGGGGGTGAGTCTTACGTTATAGGTATCGGTTTCGCCCACGGATATCGTCTTTTCAAGCGACGCGCCGTCTATGACGAGTTCCTCTCCGTTTTCGTCCGTTACCTTTACGTTTATCGTTATCTTGATATTCTGATATTCCGCTTCATCTTTGGCTTTGAACACTATCTCCGCAATTCTGCCGTTTATTACGCCGCTGTTTTTCTCGTTCAGCCAGCGCACGTTTACGGGAGACGCCTGATATTCGATAATATTGTCAAAGCCCTTTACGAGTCCGAGGTCCTTTACGCTTTCAACCCATATATCTTCGTTTTCGCTCACTATGTCAAGCGTTATGTTCGCAAAGTTATATCCGTTCTTTGCCTCGACGTACACCGAGGTTGTGCCGCCCGGAACAACTCTTGCGCTGTTTGCCGTAAATTCGGGGGCTACCGCAATTATATCGACATACGACGTGATTCCCATCTTGGTCGTTGCGGTTATTGTCGCCTCGCCGGGCGTATGAACCGTGATATTTCCCTTTTTATCGACGCTTGCGACCTTTGTTTTCGACGATTTATAGGTAATCGTATCGGAGTGGTCAAGCGGATAGATATAGACGTCGGGATTGAGCACGACTCCGGCTGACGTCGTTATCTCGTTTTTGAGGTATCTGAAGCTCGTTATCTCCTTGAACACCGTTACGAGATACGAGGTCGTGATTTCTTCGCTTTCGTTTGATGCGTAAATTGTGGTTACGCCTTGCGATACGCCTTCCACCTTGCCGTCTTCATAGACTTTTGCTATCGTCGGGTCGGCGCTTCTGTATTTTACCGCGTCGGACGGTCTTTCGGGGTCGGTAATCGCCCTTACCGTCTTATTTTTGCCGAGGGGAACGTCAACGTTCGGCTCCTCGAACATTATGGATCTTATGGGGTTATATCTTCCCTGTGCAAGCGTCTTTTCAAACGTCTTTGTCGCCTGGGACAGCGCCTGTCTCTCCCTGAGCAACTCGTCGTCGGTGAAGGTTTCACCGCCGTCGGCTCTTAAAAGTATTTCTCTTGCGTGTTCAAACGCCTGTACGTAGGTGTCAATAAACGTCTGCGTCGTCCATCTCTTTGAAGCGGGCACGTTGGTGCCGTTCGAGGCGGCTACGATCTCGCCGCTCTGTATTTTATTGTAGCAGTCCTGTTCGGACGAATAGTAAACCCTGTAAAAGTTCAGAACAGAGCCTTTATACGCGGTATAGCCCTTTACGTAAATATAGAATTTATCGTAAAAGCTCTTATCTTTCTTACTCGTTACGGTAATCTGATATTTTACCGTCTCGTCTATCGCGGGTTTATCGGGGGGATAGAATTTAACGCTCTTTCCCGCCTGAAGATTTATTTTTTCGCCCGCTCTCTCGTTTATCATTTCGGCATAGGTGAAATAATATTCGTCGGAAACGGCTTCTCCGTACTGGTCATATGTTTTGGGTACGATTTCGTAGTATTCCGGCTCAAAAGCTCCGCCGTTTATGTCGTTTCTGAACATTCCGTCGAAATATTTCAAAAGCGAGGTGCTTTCGCCGTTCAAGAACACTTCAAGCTCTTCCGCTTCCGATTCGGCTCTTTCCACCGTGAAAAGAACGTCTTTTCTTACGTCTCCGCTCTTTGCGACAAGCTTATACGTGCCTTCCGGAATATCCGCAAGGACGGTTACCGTCTCAAGCTCGGCGCTTACGAGATGAAATCCCGTAACCGGGTCTCCCGACTCGGTTTCAATGAGAAATTCAATGGGCTCTTCGGGTATGCTTTCAAATCCGAAGGAATCATACGCCACAACGGTATATTTTATCGTTATATCGTTTATGCCGTCGGACACAAACTCGTCTTTGTTTATGGTAAGTTTGATTCTCGCAACGTTCTGTATCTCGTCGCCCTTCAAGACGTTGCAGACCTTCTGTGCTCCGTCCATGCTTCCCTCGGAAATAAACATCGTCGCGTCTTTATAGAATTTAGGGATGAAGTTTATAACGGCTTTACCTGCCGCGTCGGCTTTGAACCTGCCGTAATACAGAATTTCGTAATCTGCCGTAAGTCCGAACGACTGCGCGTCAGCGCCTGAAATTACAAACACCGAATAAATTTTGTTTGCTTCACCGTAATATGTATATGTATATTCGCCTGTCACGTCGTCGGGATAGATATCGTCCAGTGCCAAAACAGTCAGCGCCAAAAAGACGGAAATTATCACAAAAACGGCAAGAAATCTGCATTTTCCTTTCATTGTTTTCCCCCAAATCCATCATTATTCTTCTATTTTTGGTGACTCTGAATCAAAGTAATTATACCATCTAAAACGTGCGTTGTCAACAGTATTAAACCCTGTAAATAATTCCTTAAGATTAAGTTTTTTCCAAAACAAAAAGGGCACTCAAAGCGCCCTTTTTTATTTATTCTTTTACTTGAAAATCAGCATCGCCGCGGTGTACTTGTATTTCGAATTTCCGTCGTAATACATGCCGAGTCCCGCAAAACTGTTGTCGGACAACATTATTTTCCGGTGCCGCTCAGAATTGCGCCAGCCGTTCATGCAGATAAACACGTTCTTTGCGCCGGCGCATATGTTCTCGCCCCACGACGTCCACTTATATCCCGGATTATAATACAGATACCTCTGTATTCCCGTGCTTGAATATTCGCCGGTATGCGTGAGATTTTCGGTTTCAGACATGTATTTTGCGTGTCCGACGCACGACTGAGCCGCGTTTTCGTCATGCAGCAAGACGTTTTTGCCTTTGCGGTATCTGAATGAGTTGAGTATGTCCGTTCCGAGCCTGCTCTGCTGAGAAAGCAGGTAATTCATATCGAAAAAGCCGGAGTTGTCATAGCCCTCCGCAAGATACATCACGCCGTAAAGGTAATTTTCGGATTTTTCGTTGAATTTGCTTATCGCAACGCCGTCTTTGCGCTGCGTTTCGTATTCTTTTTCGCCCGAATTTATCTTATCGCCGTATTTCAGGCCGTCAGACGTCTCAAAATACGGAGAATCGGTATAAAATCCGCATACTATTCCGCCGTCCGTCGCCACCGCGAGCAGCGCGGTGTAATAGTCGGAATAAACGTACCATTTAAGCCCGTTTTCACCCGTTATTTTATAAGACGGCTCCTTGCAGAAAAACCGCAGCTCGTCCGTCGTTTCACCGAGTTTTACGAAGTAGTCCCCCACTTTTACGGAATAGTCCGCACTTTCCGTGCACACTCCCACCGACGGAATAAATTTGTCTTCTTCATAACCTATCTTCGCCGAAAACAAGTCCTGCATTACGCGCACCGAAACGTACACTATTCCAGCATAATCATCTTCAAAATACTTTTTAACCTCGCACGGAAGCGTTTTTTTCTCGCCGTTCAAGGTATATTCGTCGGAACCGACCTTGAAAAGCGCGGTAAAACCGCTTCCCTCAACCTTTACCGACGCGTCTTTCTCGCTCCACTCGACTTTGCAGCCCATATATTCCATGACTGAACGCAGCGGAACGACGGTGCAGTCGTTGACGATTAAAGGAGCGCTCTTCAGATACCAGTCGGAGAGCAGTCTGCCGTTCACTTTAAGATAAACCGCCTCTACAGTGTCCGCGTTTTCGGCTTTTTCAAGCGCAAAAACCTTTACAGACGCAAAAATTACACAAAAAAGCAGGGCGATAAGGATTATTCTCTTTTTCATGGGGGTTCCTCGTTTCATGTTATTTCCTGTATA
>JAGDBE010000240.1 GCA_017959195.1 Clostridia bacterium
AACGTCGGCAAAAAGAAGTCACCTACTGCATGAATCCCGAAAATTACGAAAAAATTTCGGACAAAAGAGCGATAAAGGCGAAATATTATACGGTTTTCGGCAAATATCCCGACCTGCGTCATCCGAAAACATATAACGAAAAACTTCAATGGATAAAGCTCTACGACCGCCGCCCCGAATACGTGAGTTTCGTTGACAAATACGAGGTCAAAAAGGTGGTCGCCGACATTATCGGCGAAAAGTACATAATCCCGACCTACGGCGTCTGGGACAGAGCCGAGGACATTGATTTCGACGCCCTGCCCGACAAGTTCGTGCTCAAATGCACCCACGACAGCGAGAGCGTTACGATCTGCAAAAACAAGGCAGAATTTGACCGCGAGAAAGCTATCGAGCATCTGAATCGCTGCCTTAAAAGAAGTATGTTTCTTTTCGGTCGCGAGTGGCCGTACAAGCACGTCAAGCCGAGGATCATAGCCGAAAAATATTTGCAGAACGAAGACGGTTCGTCTATCAGCGATTACAAATTTTTCTGCTTTGACGGTGAAGTCAAGACGATGCTTATCGTGTCCGAGCGTTTCGAGCACGGCAGCAAGCTCGATTATTTCGCGCTCGACGGAACGCATCTGCCGTTCACTCACACCTATCCGAACGCGGCAGTGCCGCCGGCATTTCCGAAAAACTTTGAACTTATGAAGTCTCTCGCCGAAAAACTTTCGGCAGGATATCCGCATATACGTCCCGACTTTTATGAGTGCAACGGCGAGGTCTATTTCGGCGAGCTCACCTTCTTTACGGGAAGCGGATTTTTGCCCTTCCAGCCCGAAGAGTGGGACTATACTTTCGGTTCGTGGATAAAACTGCCGAGAAAAAAGATAAAAGCAAATTAAAAGGAGTGCGTTTTTATGGAAAAATGCTCGGTTTTGGTATCTTCCTGCGATAAATACCGCGACGCGTGGCTGCCGTTTTTCACTCTGCTAGGCAAATATTGGAAGGACAGACCATATCCTCTGTATCTCAACACCGAGAGCGAAAAGGTTACGGAGGTTGCCGGTGTGCCGGTCACGTCTATCTCCTGCCCGTATAAAAACTGCTCGTGGAGCCGTCGCCTAATTCACGCCTTGAAACAGATAAAGAGCGAATACGTTATATTTATGCTCGAAGATTTCTTTATTATGAGTCCCGTCGATCAGAAAGAGATCGAGCATTGCATCTCTCTTATGGAAGCTCACCCGAAGATCGCGAATATAAATTTCGGATACGGGAAATATCTTGAAAACGGCGAATATATAGATAAAATTTACGCAAAACGCAGCCGCAACACGAGCTATTATCTCAATGCGCAGGCGGCGCTTTGGAGAAGAAAAACGCTTATAAAACTGCTTAGTCCATACGAAAGTGCTTGGCAGTTTGAACTTTACGGCAGCGAGAGGGCGAAGCTTTATAACCTTGATTTTATAATAAAAAAAGACGATATTTTGATTTTCGATTATCGAACAAATGAAACTTATGGCTTTGGAATTAACAAAGGAATGTGGATGAAAGGAAATGTTGAACTTTTCAAAAAAGAGGGAATTACCGACGTTCCGTTTGAAAATTTGGGATTTTACGATCCCGAAAAAGTGACGTCGCAGATCGGAGTTAAGCCGAAAAGAACGTCCCGCGAAAAAATTATGCGGTTTTTCTTCGCCGGCGAAGATCTGCCGCGCTGGGAGATAAAAGATCAGTTGAAACTTCTGTTTTCGCATCCGGGAACCTTCGCGAGGGAAAAAGTCCACGCGATAAGAAAATAAATATAAGAAGGGCTTTATATGAACGAAAAAGTCTCTGTGATAGTTCCGGTTTACAAAGCCGAGACGACTGTCGCACGGTGTATTGAGATCATAATTTCGCAAAATGACATAGATCTTGAGCTTGTTTTGGTTGACGACGGCTCGCCCGACCGTTCGGGAGCTGTCTGCGACGAATATGCCGAAAAAGATCCGCGTATAAAGGTGATACATAAAGCCAACGCAGGCGTTTCGGCGGCTCGCAACGCCGGCATTGAAGCGTCGAGCGGAGATTGGATAATGTTCTGCGACGCCGACGACGAAATTTTGCCGGGAACGATCGCGGAAATGCTGAAAGAGGGCGGCGACGCCGACATTGTTTTGGGCGGTTTTGAAGCTTACATCATAAACAAGCGCCGCAACAGAGTATCCATTATGAGGGATCTCAAAAGAGACTGTTTTTCGCTTGAAAAAGCTGAATTTACAGATGGTTTTTTCAAGTTTTATCAAACAAACAATATTTTGTCAAGCTGCGCAAAGCTTTTTCGCGCGGACATTATAAGGAAGAACAATATACGTTTTAACACCGATTTGGTGGTTTTGGAGGATTACGATTTCGTCCTCTCGTTCCTGCCGTTTTGCCGCAAAATTTGCAGCAGTTCGGCGACAGTTTACCTCTGGTACATCTTTCAGGAGAGCGGAACGCCGTATTACGCGAAGCGTTCGCGTATGGATTACGCCGACGACGTTATCGCGGTTCACAGAAAGCACCAAGAAACGCTTGAAACGATGAACGTTTCGGACAAGGGCGACGTTTGGTCGGTCTGGAAAGACCTTTACGGCAACTTCGGAACGGCGCTGTCGGCGCTTTGGGCAATACCTACCGAGACATTTGGCGAAAAGCTCGCGAAACTTAAAAGAATACGGACGGTTTTGCGCGATCCGGCGTACAGAGCGTACGTAAAATTCAGCCGCGGCGAGTTTTCAAAGAAAGAATACCGTTATATGAAGCACCCGACGATGCTGTCTCTCTTCCTTTTGCGCAGAGAGCGCGAAAAGCTCGGAAAATAATATTCAGGAGTCTAAAATGAACGAAAAAATCACGGTTTTAGTGCCGGTTTACAACATGGGAAAGTATCTGAACACTTGTCTCGGTTCAATACTTGCGCAGACATACAAGAATTTTGAGCTTCTGCTGATCGACGACGGCTCGACCGACAGTTCGCCCGAAATTTGCGACGAATTTGCAAATAAAGACGAACGGGTACGGGTTATTCACACAAAAAATCAAGGTCAGGATATGGCGAGAAACACCGGACTTGACAATACGCGCACCGATTATATAGCCATGGTCGACGCCGACGACTGCGTAAACTGTCATTTTCTCGAAATTCTCACCGACGCTATGGAAAAGACCGGCGCCGATATGGTTTACGGCTTTGCGAAGAATTATGAGAACGACAGCGAGATAGATTTTAACGAAAATATTGAAATTGTCGACGAAAACATAGTTTGCGCCGATGCCGGCGAGATGCTGACGAGATTTTGCAAAGATTACGACGCAGGCATCGCCGTGCCGCATAAACTCTATAAGATGAAAGTGTTTGACGGCGTGCGCTATCCGCCGGTTCGCGTGAACATCGACGAGTGGACGATACATCACCTGCTTTTGAACTGCAAAAAAGTCGCCTATGTAAAGTCGAGAATATACTATTACCGCTACAGCCCCGAGGGTATGACGAGAAACTTCTCGCTCAAAAAGATTTCCGGCGTGCTTGCGCTGATCGACCGCATCGAAACGCTTGAAAAAGCCGGATACAGCGACCTTTTGCCGTCGGTTTACGGAAGACTTTATGAGGTTGCGGAGCGTTTTTACGCTAACTGTAAAAAACATGGTCTGAAATTGCCGAAAAAATTCAAAAAACTGAAGCCGGAATTCCGCAAAGCGTTCAAGATTTCGGTTTCAAAGCGCACCGATCTTTATTCGAGAAAAGAAATGTTTGCGAAAAAGATGTTCGGTTACAGTTTTTGTCTTTACAGCTTACTTTCAAAGCTTTTTAATGTATAAAAAACGGAGGATTTTTCAATGATCCCGAAAAAAATTCACTATTGTTGGCTCGGCGGCGCAAAAAAGCCCGAACTTGCCGAAAAATGCATTGCAAGTTGGGAAAAAATCTGTCCCGATTACGAAATAATCGAGTGGAACGAGTCAAATCTAGATATATCGTCCTTTCCGCTTTATACGAGGCAGGCATACGAGGCGAAAAAATGGGGTTTTGTGCCGGACTACATAAGATGTTGGCTGGTTTACACCTACGGCGGAATTTATCTTGATACCGACGTCGAGGTCATAAAGAATTTTGACGACCTTCTCGACAAACCGGCGTTTCTCGGATTTGAAGGTGCAAACGTAAATCTCGGATCGGGATTCGGCGCCGAGGCGGGTAACCCGTTGCTACTCGCAATTATGAAAGATTATGAAGAGCGACCGTTCATAAAACCTGACGGAAGTTTGGATCTTACGCCGTCTCCTGCATTAAATTCTGAGGTATTAAAACAGCACGGGATGGCACTAAATAACAAATATCAGGAAATTCCGGGCGTTGCGGCAATATATCCTGCCGAATATTTTTGCCCGATAGATTACTATACCGGCGAACTCAAGGCGACCGAAAACACCTACTCAATACATCACTATATGGCGTCCTGGATGTCAAAAAAACAGAGAAAAGCCGACATTAAAAAGGGCAAGATCTGGAAAAACGGCGACCTCAAAAAAGATTACGCCGACGTGAAAGCTGAAAGAGGCGTATTTTACGCATCGCTTTGGTATCTCAAACAAAAACTGAAAGGTCGCTGATTCTCAAGGAGATTTTTATGGATAATAAACCTAAACTCAGCATAATGGTTGCGGTTTACGGCGCGGAAAAGTACCTTGCAGAGGCACTTGATAGCATTCTCGCTTCTACTTATAAAGATTTTGAACTTATACTCGTAGATGACGGTTCCCCCGATAATTGCGGCAAAATTTGTGATGAATATGCAAATAATCATGAACGGGTACGCACTATTCACAAAAAGAACGGAGGACTTGCATCTGCGAGAAACGCCGGACTTGACATAGCAAGAGGCGATTTTGTAGGTTTTGTCGACAATGACGACCGCGTTATGCCGGAGATGTTCGAGCGAATGATAAATGCGCTTGAAAACGAGAACGCCGATATCGTTTGCTGCGGAATGCGGCTGCTTCGCGACGACGGAGTGGTAACTCCCTTCAAAGCGTGGCCGAAAAATGAGGAAATTTACATCGGAACTGACTGTTTGCAGCTTTTGCTCGACGCGAAAAACGGTTGCGGCGACTTCTATATGAATAAAGTGTACCGCCGAGAGCTGTTTGACGGCATCCGTCTGCCCGAAGGCAAGGTGTTCGAGGACATTTTCTCGATGCATTTGGTCTTTGAAAGGTCAAAAAAGACGATTTTTCTGCCCGAGGGACTGTACGAGTACCGTTTACTGACCAACAGTTTGTCTCATTCGACGGTTTGGAAGCCGAGCGCGCTCGATTTTTCGGCGTCTTGCCGCGGTCAGTATATATTTATTAAGGAAAAATACCCTAAATTCACGCCTCTCGCGGTTCAAAAATACGTTTCATCAATAATTTTGAACGCAAAGACGCTTGCATTGTCCGAAATTCCCGAACAGAAAGAACTTCTTTCGCAGTATGCGAAGGATCTGAACGCGCTTGGCGACGATCTTTCGCTTTGTTCGGAGGACTTGCAAGTAAAAAGTCGGGTGCTTATGAAGAGCACGAAACGTTGGGTGAGACGTTGCCGGACGGTAAAGTTCTACGAAGATCAGCACAATCACCCGAAGCTGCAGGCGATTTTGAAACCTATTATCCGCCCGTGGTGACGGTTCCGAACCGTAGTTCGAGTCGAAATTTCGCTTTTTATGAGTAAAAAGACCGAAAAAAATCATATTTTTCATAATTTACAATTTGTTCACATTTGTTTTTTGACGCTTTTTTCGACAAAAAATCGTCCTGAAACGTTTGAGCGATAGCTTGCTTTTCAAAAACGAAATAAAACCCCGTCGAAATAAAATCCCTATATATAATAAAATAAGGAAGAAAATTTTCAATTTCCGAGGGATTCGCGAAGCTGCCGCAGAAACGGTGGCGTCTGACCGAAGTCTTCATATATAAATAATGCACAAATCGACGTATTCTCAGTCGGCAGATATTGACAAAAAAATTTTTACGGAACCTATTGACAGA
>JAGDBE010000241.1 GCA_017959195.1 Clostridia bacterium
GCAACAAGCATGCTTCTGTAATCGGTTATTTTTCCTATGTATCCGAGAATTGTTTTGGGCGTATATATCGAAAAAACGTCGGAAAAAGCGGGATATTTCGATAAAATAACTGCAAAAGCCGAGATAAATCCCGATATGCATAAAGCTTTGATGCATTTTCCGACAAGCGACGATGACGAGATGAGCATCGTAACCGATACCGAGAAGAATATTATATTAAATATTATTAAAGCGTATTTTGCGCCGGAAGTTCCGAAAGAGGACAGAGAGTTAACAAAGAAAACAAGTCCCATAAGAAGAACTATCGACGAATAAACGTTTATGTTAAGAGGACGTTTTCCGCGTATAAGCTTTGAAAAATGCGAAAGAATGGTTGACGCGAATATAAAGAGCATCTCGTACGTTCCGAGAAAAGCAATCGACATAAATGCGAGAATTATCCCGTTTTCGGGTTTTGAAAGTATGAGTGAAAGGATAATTACCGCAAGTACGCAGATTACGAATAATTTCGGAGATACAATGTATGAGAGTATTCCCGAAAGCAGACCGAAAATCATATATTCCGCGGATAAATTCATCGGCGTTGCCTTTAACTGTACTCTGTTAACCGCAAGCACTTCAAAAAGGACGTACGAAGCAATTTTGCTGTTGTAAATTACGTTAAACAGGCTTTTTGACCTGAACGGCAAAAGCATAAGCGATATTATAAGCACAAGGGACGCGTAAACAAAGGTGTTCGACATTGGAAGCGCCGTCAGGGGAGCAGAACTGTTTGCTATAAGCGCACTTATGATAACTCCGCCGTGAAAAAGTCCGAATATTCCGAGAGACGTCAGGCTTGATGACAATATGCGCTTTGTGATGAAGTCAAAAAAGCGAAGAATCGGGCTTCTTTCAAAAAGCTCGGCTGTTTTGAGCTTGAATTTGAGAAAACTTCCGTTGTAAGACTGTATTTTCGAGAAAATCGAGTAAACAAGACTGTTTTTCCACAACTTAGAGATTTTTTCGGAGTTAAAGAAACGCGCAAACGCAGAATTGCTGCCGAAAATACGGGATAAAAACGAAAATACCCCTGCGTTTTTGCTGTTTGTTTCGGAAGAATTGCCGCGCATATCTTTTCACCGCCTTACTTTTTGTTTTTTAGATATTCAAGATATAATATATCGTCTTTTGAAAGATTAGTTTTTTTGAGCAAATCCGGTCTGTTGTAAAATGTGTATCGGAGCGACATTTTTCTCTGCCATTTTTTTATCTGCGCATGGTCGCCGTTGCGGATAACTTCGGGAACTTCTTTGCCTTCAAAGACTGCGGGTTTTGTATATTGAGGATATTCTAAAAGTCCGCTTGCTATGCTTTCGTTTTCGTAGCATTCGCTGTCGGGAAGTACTCCGTCTATAAGACGGGAAACCGCGTCAACGACAATCGCGCTCGGTAACTCTCCGCCTGTAAGAACGTAATCTCCGACGGAAATTTCCTCGTCGATAAATTCGTCAAGCACTCTCTGGTCGACGCCTTCATAGTGGCCCGAAAGAATAATGAGGTTGTCGTATTCCTTTAATCTTGCCGCCGTTTCGTGATTGAAAAGCTTTCCTTTCGGCGACATATATATTTTAAGGGTTTTTCCCGAAAGTCCGCTTTGCGAAGCTTTGAAGCAGTCGTAGAGCGGTTGGGGCGCCATAACCATGCCGAATCCGCCGCCGTAAGGCGTGTCGTCAACGCGCTTATGTTTGTCTTTGGAATAATCTCTTATGTTGAAATATTCTATTTGAATTATTCCTGCGCTTTGCGCTCTGCCTATTATGCTTGAATCAAGATACGGCTTTATTGTTTCGGGAAACAGCGTTAAAATTCTGAATTTCATCAGCGAATCTCCTCGGCGTTGTCTATAAGTCCCGGTATGGGACGGATAAAAATACCTTTTTCAATATCGATTTTAATTACGATTTCGCTTACTGCGGGAATGAGGTATTCTTTGTCCTTGTTCTTAACGGTATAAATGTCGGAAGCGCCTCTGTTGAAAACTTCCGTTAGCTTGCCGTAAACCGTGCCGTCGTCGATATTTATAACGTCAAGCCCGATTATATCGTCTATAAAATATCTGTCCTCGTCGAGCTGCATATCGTTTCTGTTGATGTATAAAATTCTGTTTCTGTATTTGTCGGCCTCGCTTGCGCTGTCAATGCCTTCAAGCTTGAGATAAACGTAGCCGTTGTAAACCTTTGCGGAAAGCACGTTTATTTCTTTTTCGCCTTTGCTGTCGAGAAAAAAGCGCGAAAACGAGCAGAATGCCTGGGGAGTGTCGCAGTAGCTGTCGACTTTGAGCTCTCCCGAAAGTCCTCTTTTATTTATGATTTTTCCCGCTTCAAGAAATGTTTTCATGTTTTTTACTCCGATTTGTTTTTTATGTAGACGTTGGTATCCCAGGCGGGAATGTACGGAAAATGCCTGATATACATCTCAAAATCTCCGTAAAGTTTTGCAAGATATAACGGGATTTCAAACATATCCTCGCTTCTGTGGTATATGGCGCAGGAAATAACGGGACGGAAATTTACTATTGTCTTGTGAAGCCCGCAAAGCGCCTTGAGGTCAGACCCTTCAGCATCAATATTTATGTAATCCGCGCTTTTTACGTAATTATCTGCCGAAACCGCTTTTATTTCAATGGGCTTTAGCCCCGCGTGGTTTGTCGTATATGCGCTGTTTCTTCCTGAACGTGAATAAAAGGTGAGTTTTTCATCCTTGTCCCATGCGGCGGCGTTTATTAAGTTTGCGGAAATATCAAGCGTTTTTGCGTATTCGCTGAGTTTTGCAAAATTTTTAATATCAGGCTCAAACGCTGTAACCGAATTTACGTCTTTCGCATAATAGAGATATTCTCTTATCGTGTCGCCGTTGTATGCGCCTATGTCGACGTAATCCGAATGAGCTCCGGGCTTTATTATAGACGAATACGCTTCGCCGACAGGCGTCTCGCAGTCCTTAAGACATTCAATTTTACCTGTAAGCTTGTGCTTTATAACGTTGTAATAAACGTTTTTTGATATTTCGTCTGAAAGTAAGGAATAAACCTTATTAAAATTGTCAAAATTTTCCTTAAAAAAGGCGCCGTCAAATAAATTTGAGCCGAAAACGGGAACATCCGGCGCGTACACTTCGTCTGTTTCACATAGATTATATATTTTATCCATAACGCTGTCAAGTTTTGTGGCAAACGACACTAAAATGACAGGATCCGGAAATTCCGCTTTTATGTCGGAATACTTTTTGACTGTAAAGTTTCGGAACGTCTGATAACGCACAAACTCGTCGCTTGCGAATACTCCCGAGATTTCAATTCCGCGTTTTCCGCAAACGTCAAGTATCTTGTCCGCGCCGTCGCCCATTCCGTACAGCACTTTTTTCTTGTCCGACTTTTCAAGATATGTCCATAAGTCGGTAATTTCAAGCAGATCTTCCAAATTTTTCATTTGTTCTCTCACGATATTTACAAATAAATAATATGTATAAAATATATATTCTGTATCATTATATCATAAAGTATCGAATATATCAAGTTATGCTTCCTTACGTTTACCCGGAGTGAAAAACCATGAAAAAAGCAAAAATACTGATTTTTATATTTGTCATACTGTTTTGCGTAAACGCCTATGCTTCTGCAGACGGCGATTATTTGCAAAGCTCTTTTCGAGACGTCTATACCGTGTCTTATGAAATATCGCACGGCCTTTCTTTTACGCGCTCGATTCTGGATAACGTAAGCGGCAGCAACAGGGAATACGTTTTGGAATACGTACCGAATGACGATACGAAAATCGCGTTTTCTTCGGGAAAATATCTTTATTCCGCGGATTACATACGAAATCTTGCAAAATACGAAGAGCCTGATATGAATTACGTTGCGGGCATAAATGCGGATTTTTTCAATATGTCGACCGGCGTGCCGGAGTCCGCGCTTATCAAAGACGGCGAACTTTATACGTCTGATATGGATACGTTTTGCCTTGCGCAAGACGAAAATAACGCTTTTTTCATAGACAAGCCCGCGACGGACATAACTCTTATAAGCGGTAAAGACGGTATTGAATACCATATTCTGCGGCTTAACAAGGATTTCACAAGATACGGAATATATCTCTATAACGAAAGATATTCCGATAATACGCATACGGGAAAAAGCACTGTTACTACAAGCGCTTTGATGAAAAAATACGAGTTTTTCTTTGACATAAACGATATAGAAGAATATCTCGATATTTCGGACGACGAAGAACTTCTTACATTACTCGAAGAATATTACGCTGATGAAACGGAACCCGAATTGACAGAGGAAGAAACCAAAGAGCCCGAAGAAAGCGAAGAACAGTATAACGTTTTTGATGAGATCGTATCTGTACTTCAAGAAAAATACGCGTGCGAGTACGTAAACGGTATTTTTTATAAAATATCGGATATAAAACCGCAAATCAATTCGGAGGAAAACCTGGTCGTTGTTTCGGTTGACGCAAACTCCGTAAACGCGAATATTCCCGAAAACACGTACGTTTTCTGCGCCGATAACGAAACTTACGGTTATATACTTATGTCGTTTGCGCCGGGAGATACGTTTGCGCTCAAAATAGACGGAAACGAAAAATTCGATACCGTCAAAAACGCAATAGGTACGGGAACAGTAATCGTCTCCGACTCCGAAATTATAGAGGATTACACTCTCTCGCATTACGCGGTCGACAACCCCAGAAGCGCCGTCGGAATAAGGGAAGACGGAACGCTTGTGCTTTATGCCGTTGACGGACGGCAGAAGCCGAAAAGTTCAGGGTTTACGCTTGGAGTGCTTGCGCAAAGAATGAAGGAACTCGGCTGCGTTTACGCCGCAAACCTTGACGGCGGCGACTCGACGGCGGTGAACGTTTCAATGCACGGCTTTGATTCTGCAAACACGCAGAACTTCCCGTCGGGAAAAAGCGAAAGAAAGGTTTCCAACGCCGTCTGCTTCTTTAACGAACTTGAAAAAGACGGAACACCCGCTTTTGCGTATAATTACAGCGATTATAATATAATCTTTTCCGATTCCGATATTGAATTTGACAATATCGTGCTGTCCGATAAATTCGGTTTTGCCGTAAACGAAGATGCTGATAAAGAAGCAATTATCGAAAACGCCTCGTTTTATACCAAAGACGGCAGCGGAATGGTGGCTGACCGCACGTTTTATCCCATGGGAGCGGTGGGAGATATAAATATATATTCAAGACTTTACGAAGGCGCGTCTGAAAACGTGCTTGCAGTGGTAAGAAGCATTTACAGCCCCGATAAAATCAATTTTTCTTCCGATAAATACGAAATTGCGCCGTTTGAAAACGCAAAACTCGAAGTTTCTTTCGAATACGGAAATCTTCCCGTTTTTTCGGATAATTACAGATATATTATACACATATTGCCCGACGAAAATTCGGAAACGGGCGGGGAAGAGAACGAAGATTACCAAATTGCAGAAAGCTTTGAGCAAGACGGAATACCCGCATATATTGCGGACGATACGTTTTTCCCGCTTGTTTCGGGAAAAGACTATGAAATATCCGTCGTAAAAGGGGACGCAGTTTCGGCTTTAACCATAAAAGTCGACGCATATCCGTTTGACGATATTGAAAACCACTGGGCTTGCAGAGAGATTTACAGGCTTGCAAAGGAAAAAATAGTAATAGGCGAGCTTAATGAAAACGGCGTTTACAGTTATTTTCCGGAAAGGCACTATTCAAGATATGAGTTCGCTCTTATGATACAGCGTATAACGGGAATCGGAAACGACACCGAAATAATAAGCGAAGAAACGGCTGAAGAAGAGGAAAATACACTATTTGCCGATGAAAACGACATTCCCGAATGGGCAAAAGACGCGGTAATGAAACTATATTGCGCGGGACTTCTTGACGATATAATGCGGGAAACAGACGGAATTATCACGTTCTGCGGCGACGAATATATTACGAGAAGCGAAGTTATGAAGGTTATAGGCAAACTGTGCGAAAGCGCGCCTGAAGATTTCGATTTATCTGAGTTTTCCGATCTTGACGAAGCGGAACTTGAAGACGCAAACATCAAAAATTCCGTCTATGCTGAAATTTTCAACGGATATGAGGACTCGACGCTGCGTCTTTCAAATAACTTAACGCGAGCCGAAGCCGCCGCCGTATTCGTACGGCTTTCCGATTATCTTAAATAAAAAATAAAACCTATGGCATAAAACCATAGGTTTTTGTTTTGTTTTTAATTGAAGAATTTTTCGAGTGATTTTATCTGCTCTTTTACCGATTCTTCCGACGGACCTCCGGGAACTTTTCGTTCGTTTACGCACGTATTAAGGTCAACGTAACTGTATACGTCGTCTTCGAATACCTCCGATACCGCCTTGTATTCCTCAATGGGAAGTGTTTCAAAGGTATAATTTTTTTCAATGCAGACGGCGACGAGTTCGCCGGAAATTTTATAAGCCTGTCGGAAGGGAAGTCCCTTTTTGACAAGGTAGTCGGCGCAGTCAGTCGCGTTTATAAATCCGTAGCCCGCGGCTTTTTTCATGTTATCCTTGCAAAATACGGCGGTGTCAAGCATTTTTGCAAAGATTTCAAGGCAGAGTTTAACGTTGTCAATCGAATCGAATATCGCTTCCTTGTCCTCCTGCATATCCTTGTTGTAGGCGAGGGGAATACCTTTCATTACGGTAAGCAGGCACGTAAGCGAACCGTAAACGCGGCCTGTTTTTCCGCGCACAAGCTCCGCAATGTCGGGATTCTTTTTCTGAGGCATAATCGAAGAGCCGGTTGCAAACGCGTCGTCAAGCTCCATGAATTTGAATTCGCTGCTGCACCAGAGGATGACTTCTTCCGAAAAGCGCGACAAATGCATCATAATCATAGAAAGGCAGAAAGCAAATTCGATAACGAAATCCCTGTCCGAAACTCCGTCAATGCTGTTTTCGGTAATGCTTGAAAAGCCGAGTTCATTTGCGACGTAATTTCTGTCAATGGGATAAGTCGTGCCCGCAAGAGCGCATGAGCCCAGAGGCATAACGTCTGTGCGCTCAAAGCAGTCGTCAAGGCGCATAACGTCTCTTTTCAACATATTTGCATACGCTAAAAGCTCGTGCGCAAGCGTAATCGGCTGGGCACGCTGCAAATGCGTATATCCCGGCATAACTGTTTCGGTGTTTGCCTTAGCTTTTTCTATTATGACTTTTGCAAGGGCGTTTACTTTTTCTTTGACCGATATAATTTCGTCTTTCAAGTACATCCTTGTGTCGAGAGCGACCTGGTCGTTCCTGCTTCGCGCAGTGTGAAGACGTTTTCCGGTGTCGCCTATGCGTTCGGTAAGCACCTGCTCCACAAACATATGGATATCTTCGGCGGTTTCGTCTATTGCAAGCTTTCCCGATTCAATATCGGAAAGTATTTCTTTCAACGCGGCAACTATCTTTTCGCTTTCGCTTTTTGATATGATGCCCGTGTTTCCGAGCATTTTTGCATGGGCGATACTTCCGTTTATGTCCTGCTTGTACATGCGGCTGTCAAAAGAGATAGATGAATTGAAGTCGTTTACGCTTTCATCTTCTTCTTTTTTGAACCGTCCCTGCCACATTTTCATATTATTTACCTCGCTTGTTTTTTGAAAAAAGAGGGCAAAGGAATCTTTGCCCTTTTTTTATTATTTGTTTTCCCATTTTTTCTTTGCGGCTGCCCTTACTGCGATGGGAAGTCCGTAAAGATTGATAAATCCTTTGGCGTCCGCCTGGTTGTAAACGTTGTCCTCGCCGAATGTTGCAATTTCTTCGGAATAGAGCGAATACGGGCTCCAAACGCCTGCCTTTATTACGTTTCCTTTGTAAAGTTTGAGTTTAACCTTGCCCGAAACAGTTTCCTGCGTCTTGTCTACAAATGCGGAAAGCGCTTCACGAAGCGGAGTGTACCACTGGCCGTTGTAAACAAGTTCCGCAAACGTAATCGAGAGCTCTTGCTTCTTGTGAGCGGTCATTTTGTCAAGACAAACAGTTTCAAGATACTTGTGCGCCGCATAAAGTATCGTTCCGCCGGGAGTTTCGTACACGCCGCGGCACTTCATGCCGACAAGTCTGTTTTCTACGATGTCAAGAAGTCCTATACCGTTTGCGCCGCCGAGTTCGTTGAGCTTGAAAATAACTTCTTTGGCCGACATTTTTTTGCCGTCAACAGCAGTCGGAATGCCTTTTTCAAACTCGATTTCAACGTAGGTCGGCACGTCGGGCGCATTGATGGGGGAGACGCCCATTTCGAGAAAGCCTTCTTTTTCGTACTGAGGCTCGTTTCCCGTATCTTCAAGGTCAAGACCTTCATGCGAAAGGTGCCAGAGGTTTTTGTCCTTGGAATAGTTTGTCTCGCGGTTTATTTTCAAAGGAATATTGTGCGCTTCCGCGTAATCAATTTCCTCGTCTCTCGATTTTATGCTCCATTCGCGCCAGGGAGCGATTATTTTCATTTCGGGAGCAAAAGCCTTTATTGCAAGTTCAAAACGAACCTGGTCGTTGCCTTTTCCGGTACAGCCGTGGCAGATGGCGTCGGCGCCTTCTTTTTTTGCTATCTCAACAAGTCTCTTTGCGATAACCGGGCGTGCAAAAGACGTTCCGAGCATATAGTCCTCGTAAAGCGCGCCCGCTTTTACGGTGGGGATTATGTATTCGTTTACGAACTCGTCTGTCAGATCTTCGATATAAAGCTTTGACGCGCCCGTTTTGAGAGCTTTTTCTTCGAGTCCTTCAAGCTCGTCAGCCTGCCCCACGTTTCCGGACACGGCAATGACCTCGCAGCCGTTGTAGTTCTCCTTGAGCCACGGAATTATGACGGAGGTGTCGAGCCCTCCCGAATACGCCAATACAACTTTTTTGATCTCAGATTTATCAGCCGCC
>JAGDBE010000026.1 GCA_017959195.1 Clostridia bacterium
CATCGGCCTTCGCCTTATATACGTTTCCTTCGTCGGTGAAGAACAAAAGGTCGTATTCGTTCGACGCGTCGAGCACGCATTTTATCGCGTCTCCCGCCTTTAACGTCTGGTCGTCGCGCGCGGTTTTGTCGCCCTTTGCGGGAAGAAGCTTCTTGAAATATCCCTCGTTTGTCAGAAGCACGGTAATCGGATATTTTTCGGGCTCTCTTACGGGTTCCGCGGTCTCCTCGAAGTCGTAAACTATCTGCGTTTTTCTGTCGCGCGCGTACTTTTTCTTTATTTCGGAAAGCTGTTTTGATATTAAATTCTTTACTTTTCTTTCGCTGTTTAAAATTTCGTCGGTTTCGGCTATCTTCTTTTCAAGTTCCTCTTTTTCGCCTATTCTCTTGATGATATATTCTTTATTCAGGTTGCGCAGTTTGATTTCGGCGATATATTCCGCCTGCGTTTCGTCGACTTCAAAGCCTTTCATGAGGTTGGGAATGACGTCCTTTTCGTTTTCCGTCTTTCTTATTATCCTTATCGCCTTGTCGATATCCAGAAGCAGTTTTTCAAGTCCGTACAGCAGATGAAGTTTTTCCTTCATCTTTCCGAGCTCGAAATAAAGCTCTCTCTTTACGCACTCCGTGCGCCATGCAAGCCATTCGTCGATTATTTCGCCGACGCCCATTATCTTCGGCGTGCCTTCTATAAGCACGTTGAAGTTGCAGGAAAAACTGTCCTCAAGCGGTGTGAGTCTATAGAGTTTATTCATGAGCTTTTCAAAATCCGCGCCGCGCTTTAAGTCTATCGCAATTTTAAGTCCCGAAAGCCCCGTCTCGTCTCTTATGTCGGAAATTTCGGTTATCTTCTTTTCCTTTACGAGAAGCGCAACTTTGTCGATTATCGCCTCGACCTTTGCGGTATAGGGAATTTCGGTTATCTCGATGCAGTTATCCTTTTTGTTGTATTCGTATTTCGAGCGCATTTTGAACGAGCCCTTGCCGGTCTTATATATCTCGTTCATCTGCTCTCTCGAGTAGAGCAGATACGCGCCGGTTGAGAAGTCCGGCGCCTTAATGACGTCGAGAAAATCGACGTTTTCGTTCTTTATATATTCGCATACGGCGTCGCACACTTCGCCGAGGTTGAAGGAGCATATGTTTGAAGCCATTCCGACCGCGATTCCCGTATTCGGAGATACGAGAATGTTGGGAAAAGCCGTCGGCAGCAGCACCGGCTCCTTTACCGTTCCGTCGTAGTTGTCGACGAAATCGACCGCGTCCTTGTCTATTCCCGAAAATATTACCGAGCAGAACTCGTCAAGCTTTGCCTCCGTATATCTCGGCGCGGCGCAGACCATATCGGAATACTGTTTTCCGAACGAGCCCTTTGAATCGACAAACGGGTGAAGCAGCGCTTCGTTGCCCTTTGTCAGTCTCACCATGGTATCGTAAATCGCAGCGTCTCCGTGGGGGTTAAGTTTCATCGTCGCGCCCACGATATTCGACGATTTGGTCCTTTCGCCCTTTAAAAGTCCCATAGTGTACATGGTATAGAGAAGCTTTCTGTGCGACGGCTTGAAACCGTCGATTTCGGGAATCGCTCTTGATATGATAACGCTCATGGTGTAGGGCATATAGTTCTTTTTTAACGTCTCAACTATGCCCTCGTCGGTTATGACGGCGTTTTTTATATCAAATTCTTCCGTTTTTGAGGATTTTTTCCTTGTTTTTCTTTCCGCCATTTATATTCTCTTTCCGAAATTTATTTTATCTGCTTCTTATCGGCATTACGAGGTAGAGATAGTATGAATCCTCGACTTCGTCCTCGTCTTTTGCCTTTATAACCATTCCTTTTCCGTTTTCGGCAAGTCTGAGCAGAACTTTTTCGTTTTCGCAGCACCTGAGCGCTTCAATGAGGAATGTCTGGTTGAAGAGAACTTCCCTTACTTCGCCGCTGAACTTTATTCCTATCGAGTCGTTTATCTTTCCGCTTTCGGTCTCGCAGGAAATCTTCAAAAATCCGTTTAAGAAGTTGAGTTTTGCGCTGCTGTGCATTTTTTCGTTGACAAGCGACACTCTTTCGAGGCTCTGTATGAGCTCGTCTCTGTCAACAACCGCGGTTGCGGTGTATTCGGGAATATATTTCTCATATTTCGGGAACTCGCCCTCGATAAGGCGTATTACGAAATAAAGATTATCCGTCATAATGATGATATGTTTGTTTCCGAGCTCCAAACTTATTTCTCCGTCGTTGTCTTCCATTATGCGTAAGAGGTTTAACTGCGCTTTTCCGGGAATGATGAAGGATACGTCGAGGTCGGGGTTGTCAACCGCGCTCTTTTCCCTTCTTACGGCAAAGCGGAAGCCGTCTATCGAGCTTACGGTGAGATAATTGTCTTTTATTTCAAAAAGCGAGCCTTTGAGCAGCGGATTGGTGTCGTCCTTGCAGACAGAGAAAATCGTCTTGTTTATGAGATTTTTCATCTGTTTTTTGGTAATTGAGAACGCGGTATGTCCCTTTATTTCGGGAATTGCGGGGTACCCCTCGGCGCTTCTTCCGAGAATCTGGAAAAGAGCTTCTCCCGACGAGAGGGTTATTATATTGTTATCCGAAACGGAAAAAGTTATTTCTCCGTCGGGCATGCTGTGGATTATAGGTACTATCTGAGAGTCGGCAACTACCTTTCCTTCGCTTTCTATCTGCGCTTTTACAGTGGTTTTGATACCCTTTTCGATATCGTAGCAGTATAAAACGACTTCCTCTCCGGCCGCCTCTATGTACACGCCGTTCAACGCCGATTCGGCGCTTTTGCTCTGCGCAATGATGCTTACCGGTGTAATCGCTTTTTCAAACTCCTGTTTGTTTACTCTGAAAATCATTTTTCGTACCTCCGTTTTTTTATAAAAAAATTATTATTTAACATAAAAGTAAGTAGTAGTAGTAGGCGGTGTTGAAACTGTGGAAATGTATCGTAAACGCCTTTTTTACCGCTTTTTTACTGTTGAAAAATCCGGCGTTTCCGGTTAAAAAAGGGTTGAAATTCTGTTGATAATAAGTGGAAACTTTTACAAAATTTATCAACACCCCTGTTGAAAACGCATTGTTACTTTGTTGAAAACTATATTTCGTTTCTTCCCGAAAGTGCGCGCTCAAGGGTAACTTCGTCGGCATATTCCAGATCTCCGCCGACGGGAATTCCGTATGCGAGGCGCGTTACCTTTATTCCGAAATTCTTTATAAGCCGTGACAGGTACATGGCCGTAGCGTCTCCCTCAACGCTCGGATTTGTGGCGATGATAATTTCGATATCTTTCGGATTTTCGGTTTTCAAAAGTTCGTCCGTTCTTGAAAGCAGGCTTTTTATATTGAGTTTTTCGGGGGTTTTGCCGTCAAGCGGGGACAAAAGTCCGCCAAGCACGTGAAAAACGCCCTCGTATTCCGAAATTTTCATTATCGCGGCGACGTCTCTCGGGTCCTCGACCACGCAGATAAGTTTTTTATTTCTCTTTTTGTCGGCGCAGACGGGGCATATTCCGGAATCTGAAATATTACCGCAAACCGAGCATTTTGAAATCTTCTTTTTCGCTTCGATTATGGCGTTTGCAAAGTCGAGCGCCTTCTGCTCGGGAAAGTCGATTACGGCAAACGCGAGGCGGTACGCCGTTTTTTTGCCTATTCCCGGCAGGCTTCTGAATTTTGACGCCAGATTTTCAAGAGGCGACGCAAAAAAATTGTTTTCGGACATGTTTTTTCCCTCAATTTATTTTTATTAAAAATTATGAAAATATATCACAAAACCCTGCTTTTCAACCGTTCACGAGTATATCGAACTGGGCTTTTGCCTTTTCGTTCGAGAAATCTCTTTCGTAATGCGAGAGAAGCTCCTTGTTTTCAAGCAGATATTTCAGTTTTTCATACAGCGCTTTTTCCGAGTTTTCGCAAACAAAGCCGATATTCTTGTCTTCCACAAGTTCTTTTGCCGACGACGTGTCGGTAGAGAGAACTTTGGTTCCCAGAATTTCCGCTTCCCCGAAAACCATCGGAGCCGCCTCGTTATAAGACGGAACGAGAACGAGGTCCGCCATTTTGAAGTAGGGATACGGGTTTATCTTGCTTCCGAGCAGGAAAACGCGGTCTTCCAAGCCGTTTTCCTTTATTAAAGACATCGTTTTCTCGTAATCGGCGCCTTTTTTGCCGGCGACGTACCACGAAAAGAGGAATCCGTCGTCTTTGAGCTTTTTGAGTACCGGAATCATTCTCGAAATGCCCTTTTCGGGGCTTATTCTCGCCGCCGAAAAGATATTTACGCGGTCTTTTCCGAATTTTTCCGGCACTTCCTCTTGCGCAAGCTCTTTTATTTTGTCGATATTATAGCAGTTATAAACGGTATGAACCTTATCCTTTACGCCGGGCACGGCGTGAAGAAAGTTTCTTGCCACGCCGTCGGAAACGCATGCGATTTCGTCGAATTCATTATACTGCTCTCTGTTTATTCTGTTGTTTCCGTCGTAATGCTCGAAGTCGCAGTGCACGAACGATATTTTTTTATCAGCGTCAATGCTGTTCAGCACGATATAGTTTATTCCGCCGTAAAAATAGTGTCCGTTGCTGTTCTGCATGAAGGATACGGCGTAATCGTATTTTTCCTCAAGCTTCTGCCTTTTTGACAGAAAGCGGAAAACCTTGTCGAAGCCGAAAATCTTGGTAATAACGGTGCAGACAAACCGCAGGAGAAACGGGAAAAATCCCGCCTTCTTCGCTTCGGAAAATTCCATTCCCATTATCTGCGTGTACCTGTTTCCCGTTATTATTTTAATATCTTCCGGAATTTCTCCGCAGAGTTCTCCCGTAAAGCACGAAAGATACAGCGTTACGTCGTAGATATCCTTTATTTCCCACAGCAGGTTTACGAGCGCCTTCTGTATGCCGCCGATATGAAGGTTGTTATTCGCTATGATTATTTTCTTTTTCAAGCCTTACAACGTCCCCCTTTTTCAAGCGTCTGTGTTTTTCTCCGATTTTCTGAAAAGTTCGTATACTTCGTATGCGACAACCAGTATGCACGAAAGTCCGAAGCCGAGAATGAAGCCGACAAGTCCGAAAAGTTTATAGTCGAGCTTCGGGAAATAGCAGATGTCGCACAGTTTTGTTATGTGTTTTGGCACGAGCGACGAGTTATAGTCGTCTATTACGTCGAAAGTGTCTTTATATATCGGGCGCAGCTCTTCCAAACATTCGGCGATGAGAGCTTCAACTTCAGCGGTGTTTGCAGCCGTCTTTGTTTCGTCTCCGCTTTCCGAAAATCTTGCAAGCACGTTGTCGCACTCTTCCGCCATCAGAAGATTTCTCTTCGCCGACGAGAGGTCGTTTGCGTATTCCTTGAAAAGTTCGTCGTAAAGCGTTTTTTCCGTCGTAACCCTTAAAGACCTGTCAACGTCCTTTATAATTCCGACGTCTTCGTCGGAATACGTGCTGTCGGAGTCGTGGTAAGCGTTGGGCACCGTGAGGTTTGCTTCAACGTAGGCGTCCATCTTTTCCTTTGTCTTTTCGGCAAGATAGTCGGCGCCGTCCTTGCTTCTCAGATATTCCTCTTTTCTC
>JAGDBE010000242.1 GCA_017959195.1 Clostridia bacterium
GCCGGCGGCGGCTCCAACCTCGGCGGTCTCATCGCTCCGTTCATGGGCCAAAAACTCCGCGGCGAGGCGGATTACAGGATAATCGCCGTCGAGCCGGCGTCCTGCCCCAGCTTCACCCGCGGCGTATACGCCTACGACTTCTGCGATACCGGTATGGTGTGCCCGCTCGCGAAAATGTATACGCTCGGCTCCGATTTCATTCCTTCCGCAAACCACGCCGGCGGTCTCAGATACCACGGCATGAGCCCCGTGCTTTCACAGCTTTACGACGACGGACTTATGGAAGCGGTTTCCGTTGAACAGACAAAGGTGTTCGAGGCGGCCGAAGAGTTCGCAAGAGTGGAAGGCATCCTTCCCGCGCCCGAAAGCGCGCACGCAATAAGAGTTGCAATCGACGAAGCGCTTAAATGCAAGGAAACCGGAGAGGAAAAGACGATAGTATTCGGACTTACCGGTACCGGCTACTTTGATATGGTGGCGTATGAAAAATTCCATGAAGGACAGATGAGCGACTATATCCCCACCGACGAGGAGCTCGCAAAATACGCCGCAAAACTTCCGAAAATTGATTAAAAGACGCAAAAAAACGTAAAAAAACAGGAGCTTTTGCTCCTGTTTTTTTTGTCGTAATTTGTTATTTTTTGAGGTTGCTTTCGAGCGTTTCGAGTTCACAAAGCAACTCTTTCGGCACCGTCGGGCCGATTTTGTCGTAGAACGCTCTTATGCTGCTTATATCTTCAAGCCAGCTTTCCTTGTCAACCGAAAGAAGCTCTTTCATCGTGTCGAGCGAGACGTCAAGACCTTCAAGGTTGATGTCCTCGGGCTTCGGAAGATATCCGATTGGCGAGTCAACCGCGTCCGCCTTGCCGGCGCATCTGTCGAGAATCCATAAAACGACTCTCAGGTTGTCTCCGAATCCCGGCCAGATGAAGTGTCCTTCGTCATCCGTTCTGAACCAGTTGACGTGGAAAATCTTCGGGGCGTGAGTTGCTTTCTGTCCCATTTCAAGCCAGTGAGCGAAATATTCTCCCATATTGTATCCGCAGAACGGAAGCATAGCCATCGGGTCGCGGCGTACGACGCCGGTCTTTCCCGCAGCTGCCGCAGTCGTTTCGGAAGCCATTATCGAGCCCACGAAAGTGCCGTGCTGCCATGAACGCGACTCGTAAACGAGGGGCGCGGTCTTTGCGCGTCTGCCGCCGAATACGATTGCTTCAAGCGGCACGCCGGTTACGCTGTCAAACTCCGGCGAAACGCAGGGGCAGTTCTTTGCGGGCGCTGTAAATCTCGAATTGGGATGCGCGCCGTAGGTGCTCTTGTCGCTCTTGTCGAATTTCGTGTAATCCCACTTGTTGCCCTTCCAGTCAATCGCGTTTTTCGGGGGATTGTCGTTGAGGCCTTCCCACCAGACCGTGTTGTCGTCGAGGTTGTGTACCACGTTTGTAAATATCGAGTCGCGCTGAACGGATGCTAACGCGTTGGGATTTGATTTTTCATTTGTGCCGGGCGCAACGCCGAAGAAGCCGTTTTCGGGGTTGACCGCGTAAAGTCTGCCGTCTTTTCCGACTCTTATCCACGCTATGTCGTCGCCCACGCACCAAACCTTATATCCGCGCTTTCTGAATATTTCAGGGGGAATGAGCATCGCAAGATTTGTCTTTCCGCAAGCCGAGGGGAATGCGGCCGAGATGTATTTGGTTTCGCCGTTCGGATATTCTACGCCGAGAATGAGCATGTGTTCAGCCATCCAGCCCTCTTTTCTGCCGAGATAGGAAGCTATTCTGAGCGCGAAGCACTTTTTGCCGAGAAGCACGTTTCCGCCGTAACCTGAATTTATCGACCAGATAGT
The DNA here is from genome assembly GCA_017959195.1 of Clostridia bacterium. GTDB lineage: Bacteria > Bacillota > Clostridia > Oscillospirales > CAG-382 > UMGS882. Next base: position 1,850 of record JAGDBE010000242.1, read on the forward strand.
GTCTTCTTCGGGGAAATGAACGATATATCTGTTGCTTTCGTCAAGGTCTGCTTTTGAGTGAAGACCTTTTATGAATTCGTCTTTGTCGCCGAGCTGATCGAGGCATTTCTGACCTGCCCTCGTCATGATAAGCATGTTGAGAACGACGTAAATAGAGTCTGTAAGTTCAATTCCTATTTTGGAAAAATCGGAACCGAGCACGCCCATGGAATAAGGGATTACGTACATCGTTCTGCCGCGCATGCAGCCGCAAAACAGTTTCGTTAACTTTTCCTTGCATTCTTTCGGGTCCATCCAGTTGTTTGTATTTCCCGCGTCTTCGCGCCTGGAAGTTACTATAAAAGTTCTGTCCTCGACGCGTGCAACGTCGTTTACTGCGGTCCTGTGAAGATAGCAGTTGGGGAGCTTATCCTCGTTGAGTTTTATAATTTCACCGCTTGCAACCGCCTGTCTGCGGAGTTTTTCCGTCTGTTCCTCGTCGCCGGTAATCCATACAACCGCGTCGGGAGAAGTGAGTTCCGCCATATCTGAAACCCATTGTTTTACAAATTTGTTTTCTGTCATAAAAGAATGCCTCCGGAATAAAAAAATGTAATAAAAAGGAAAAAAATCATCGCTTTTCCGAAAAAAGCCAAAAATCCCATTCCATTATATATTATATCACAAAATTCAAGCATTTCAAGGGGAAAAAATAAAATTTAAAAAATAATTCATTTTTCGAAAAAAACACGCTTTAAAGCCCCGGTTTTCCGGCATAAGTAATTAAATTTCACAAAGCGGAATATAAATCAAATGACAGTAAAAACGTATCGGGGGTAGGAAAATGACTTTGACTGACAAAAAGGAAAGCATAGACGAGAGAACCGAGAGGGTTGCGGAATACATAAAAGAGGAGCGGGCGACTGTCAGGAACGCGGCAAAAAAGTTCGGGCTCAGTAAATCCACCGTCCATAAGGATATGGTAACAAGACTTGAAAAAATAGACTCGCACCTTTACGAAAAGGTAAGGGAGATACTCGATATAAATAAAGCGGAAAGGCATTTGAGGGGCGGATACGCTACTCAGAGAAAGTTTCGCAACTCAAAGAAAAAGGACTTGTAAAAAAACTTAATAATCGCGAAAAATTGCTGATATTCGGTTGACTTTTGTCGTGTTTGATAGTATAATTTATTCAGACATCACAGAAAGGTACTACCGATGAAGAGCAAAAACGTCGACATGATCAACGGCCCGTTGATGAAAAAAATGATTGCGTACACCATTCCCGTAATACTTACGGGGCTTTTGCAGTTGTTCTATAACGCAGCGGACCTTGTCGTAATAGGACAGTTTGCCGACGAAAGGGCGTTTGCCGCCGTAGGCGCGACGCCGTCGCTCAACGCCATGTTCGTTACGTTTTTCATCGGACTTTCGATAGGCGGCTGTATCTGCGTGGGACAGTATTACGGCGCAAGAGACGCCAAAAACGTAACGGAAGCCGTGCATACCGGCATCCTCATCTCGATAATATTCGGAGTCGCCGTAAGCGTCGCGGGAATTCTTTTCGTGGAAGACCTGCTGCGCGCAATGGGCACGCACGAGGATATTATCGGACTTGCCGCGCTGTACCTCAAAATAGTAATGGTGTTTTTCCCGTTCACGCTCTTCTATAACTTCGCGGCGGGCATACTCAAAGCCGCGGGCGATACAAAAAGACCGTTTTATATACTCGTGTTCTCGGGCCTTGTAAACGTGTGCTTAAACCTTGTTTTCGTGCTGGTATTCCATATGACCGTCGAGGGCGTCGCACTCGCAACGGGTATCGGCTCGGTCATCAACGCGCTTCTCGGAGGAATACTCCTTTTCAAGACCGACGATATGATAAAGGTGTCGCTTAAAAACCTGAAAATATCAAAAGATAAAATGAAAATGATATTTGCGAACGGCATACCGCTCGGCGTGCAGAGCCTCGTGTTCTCGGCGTCAAACGTGCTTATCCAGGCGTCTGTAAACTCGTTTAGCAGTATCGCCGTCGTTGCGGGCAACTCCGCCGCGTCAAATATCGAGGGCTTCGTTTATACCGCAATGAACTCGACCGCAAATACCGTGCTCAACTTCACCGCGCAGAACTACGGCGCAAAAAAATATGACCGCATAAATAAGATTCTCGGATACGGCACCGCGCTCGTGCTCATAGTGTGGGCGCTTGTCGGCGGATCGGCGGTAATTTTCGGAGAGCATCTTCTCAAAATTTATCAGCCGAATAACCTCGAAGCCGTAAAATACGGACTGATACGAAACTCAATAATCGGTTCGACTTATTTTCTGTGCGGAATAATGGATACGGTAAGCTACGTGTTCAAGGGCGCGGGAAAGACTTTCTTATCAATGCTTATCGCAGTATTCTCGATTGTCGGAATAAGAGTTGCATGGATTCTGACCGTGTTCCAGAAATATCATACGCTTCAGATGCTCTACGTCTCATGGCCAATAACCTGGATAGGAGCGATAATTGCATTCTATACTTTGTATTTCATACAAAAGAGAAAATATAATAAATTAAAAGCCAATAAAATGATAACGTAAAAATAAAGCCCGCGTCTGCGGGCTTTGTTTTTTGGTTTTTTAGTTAGTTTCTCTCGTTTACTTTCTCTAATGGGAGAGAAATTAACTGAGAGAAAAGAACGTTAAACGTTCTCTTCATACTTTTCTTGCACAGGAAAAGTACCAAAAGAGTGCGGGCTTTCTCACAGAAAGCCCGGGAAAGACAATCTTTTAAAGTTTCAGCTCTCTTTGGTTACTTTCTCTCCCCTGAGAGAAAGTAACACGAAAAATCAATCTTATTTGTGATATTTTTCTCCTTTAAGAATGCAGAAGGCGCGGTAAATCTGTTCATGCAGCATAACGGCGGCAAGCGAGTGTGCAAAAGTCATTTTCGACATTGAAACGCGGGCGCGGCACTCGTTTTTCAAGGACTCGTCGAGTCCGAAGGAACTTCCGATAATGAAAGCGACGTCGGAAAAACCGTTATTTGCGCAGTTTTCGAAGATCCCTGCAAATTTTTCCGAAGAAAGCTCCGTACCCTCGACGCACATAGCGACGGTGTAGGCGCCTTTCGGCACGGCGTCGAGTATTTTTGCTTTTTCTTTTGCAAGAGCGGCAAAGATTTCGTTTTCCGACGGATTTGACGGCAAAAACTCGGGTTTTAAGCATTTTTCGCGAAAAACGCAGTATTTTTTGAGCCGCTTTGCGTACTCGTCCTTTGCGTCTCTGAAAAAAGCTTCTTCCTTTGCGCCGAGATATATGAGAGTAACGTTTAACATGATTTTTTCTCCGAAATTCCTTTGTTGATGGAAATATTATACAATATTTCCGTAAATTTTTCAATTATTGCTTCGGAAGTCTCATAAAAATAGCTTTTTCCAATATTTTTGTAATGACAAAACACACGTTACGGTACTATAATAGTAACGAGAATAAATATACGGCGCGAATGCTCTTAAAAAGCCGTAACAGAAAGACGTGGCATGAATGGAACTTATAATGGTGAATTCCGTAAAACTCAAAATAATACTTTCTCCGAAGGATATGGAGGAAATGGATATAACCAGCGACACGCTCGACTACAACTGTGAAAAGACGAGAAAGGCTTTCAGAACGATACTTGAAAGGGCGAAAACCGAGACGGGCTTCGACATAAAGCACGACAGAGTGTACGTTCAGGTGTTCCCGTCGGTTGACGGAGGCTGCGAAATGTTCTTGACAAAAAGGGGGCAGCTGCTTCCCGAGCCGAAAAAGGAAGGTACATATTTCCGCAAGAAATATAAACTCGTGTCGGACCTGCAAGGCGAAAAGAAGGCGTATATCGCGGACAGCGCGGAGCTTGACGACGTAATAAACCTTTGCATGAGGATGAAGGCGCAGGGGTTTACGGGAAAGTCGTCGCTGTATTATCTCGACGGCAGATACTATCTGCTGACGGATTTTTCCAAAAAATTCCCGAGCTTCATCATGCAGCAGAATTACGACGAGGATATATACCGTTTTTCGTTCATGAGCGACTACGCCGACATGCATTTTGCGGAAAACCTGCCTCTTGCGTGCATTGCCGAAAGGGGAAAGGCGATACTGAAAGAAAAGGCGGTCGAGACCGTGTGCGAAAAATTCGGACCGCCCTTGACTTAAAAAGTGATTTGAATTATAATCATTATGAAATAAAAAACAGAGGAAAAATATGTCGGAAACCGTACAAAAAGAACTGGAAGCGCTTTTCGAAAAGTGCGATTCCTGTAAGGGATGTAAACTTAGCGAAACAAAGACAAATACCGTTTTCGGAACGGGCAATATTCAAGCAAAAGTTATGTTCGTGGGAGAGGCGCCGGGCGAGCAGGAGGACCTGCAGGGCGAGCCGTTTGTAGGCGCGTCGGGAAAACTGCTCGATAAGTACCTTGCCGTCATAGATATGCCGCGGGAAAGCGTTTACATAGCGAATATCTTAAAGTGCCGCCCGCCGCATAACAGAGACCCGCTTCCCGAAGAGGAGGACGCGTGCATAGAGTTCCTGAGAAAGCAGCTGCAGCTGATAAATCCGAAAATAATCGTGTGCCTCGGAAGAATTGCGGCAAAAAGACTCATAAAACCCGACTTCAAAATAACGGCGGAGCACGGAAAGTGGTTTGAAAAGGGAAAATACCTCATGTGCGCGGTGTATCACCCGTCGGCGCTGCTAAGGGACCTCTCGAAGAGAACCGAAATGCTTTCCGATATGTTTGAAATAAAGAAAAGGGCAGACGAAATCCAATAATAAGTAAAAAGCGGCAGTTTACTGCCGCTTTTTTTGTGGGAAATACAATATTTTAAGGAGAATTTGCAATTTTATTTATGGCATGACGCGCTCATCGGGCATGAAGCACAGCCGCAGGTGTAGGAACACGCCGATTTTCCGCGTTTTTTGTCTTTTAAGAGCTTTGCGACAATGACCGAGACCACCGATAAAAGTATAAGAGAAATGATGATTGTGGATAAATTATTGATAATCCAGGAAATCATAAAAATCACTCCTTAATCAGCCTGTTTTGGAATATATTTGTCCGCTTCCTTGTATTTTTTGAAGAACAGCATATAGATGCCGAGCGCAAGTATTAGAAGCGCGGAAATAAGTCCGATGACGTTTGTGTTTCCGACAAATACGTTTCCGAACTGGTTAATCATAAGCGCTACCGCATATGCAAATCCGCACTGATAGAGGACTGCAAACCAGGTCCATTTTGCGCTGTTCATCTCACGCTTTATCGCGCCTATCGCCGCAAAGCACGGGGCGCAAAGCAGGTTGAATACGAGGAAGGAATATCCCGTAACGCCGGTGAACGCCTGCGCAATCGACGAGTAAATGCTGTTTTCGCCTCCGCCGAAGATGACGCCCATCGTGCCGACGATGTTCTCTTTTGCGATAAGTCCCGTAACCGACGCGACAACCGACTGCCAGTTGCCCCGGCCGAGAGGAGCGAAAATCCACGCTACGGCACTTCCGATTACCGCGAGAACCGAGGAATCTATCTCATCCTCTTCAAGCATGCGGAACGCGCCGTCTGATACGCCGAATCTGGTTAAGAACCATACGAGAATTGTCGCAAGAAGTATAATCGTTCCCGCCTTTTTGATGAACGACCAGCCGCGCTCCCACATAGAGCGGAGAACGTTTGAAAGAGTCGGCATGTGGTATGCGGGAAGCTCCATTACGAACGGTGCGGGGTCGCCTTCA
>JAGDBE010000243.1 GCA_017959195.1 Clostridia bacterium
ATAAGGCTTCTTTATCTGCAGATTTCCGAAAAAAACAATTACAAAGACTTAAACAACAGCAAATACAAAACGGGAATCATAACCGCGCCGAGAGGCGAAATATATGACAGAAACGGACTTACGCTCGTTTCGAACAACATCTGTTACAACGTGGATATCAACAGAACGACGCTTGCGTCGGGCGCTTCATGCGAAATTCTTTCAAAACTGATAGACATACTGTCGGAACACGAAACGGAAATCGCAGACAAGTGTCCGCTTACCTATACGCAGCCGTACATGCTTGACGGAGACTATATTTTCGACAGCGAAAAAGCGAGATATTTCGAGAAATTTCTCTCAATTCACAATATTACCGCGGACAAAACCTCCGGCGAAAACTTCTATACGCTGCTGACCGATTATTACGACCTGCCGGAAGAGCTTATAAACACCGAAAAAGGCAGAAAGATAATCGGAATAAGATACGATATGGAAGTAAACGACTTTTCCTCTGCAACGCCTTACACGCTTATCGAAAACGTGCCGGACGAATTGAGATATTTAATTGCCGAGCACAAGCACGAGCTTCACGGAATTGAGATTTCAAAATCTTATACGAGGTACTACAACCTCGACGACACGCTCTGCCACATTCTCGGAAGAGTCGGACCGATTTACGCAGAGGAAGCCGACGAATATATTAAGGAAAAGGGTTATCCCTACGACGCATACATAGGAAAAGACGGCGTCGAAAAGGTTTACGAGGAATATCTGAGGGGAATTGACGGCGTAGAAGGATACAATATCGACGAGAACAACAACATTGTCAGCCACGAAACGGTAACCGAACCCAAAGAAGGCTACTGCGTGCGTCTGACGATAGACTCAAAACTTCAGAAAATCGTCGAGGACGCGCTGAAAGATCAGGTCGAAAAGGCGGTCGCATATTCGCGTCTTGAAGGCACTTATTTCAGCGGAGAAGACTGCAAATGCGGAAGCGCGGTTGTGCTTGACGTGAATTCAGGCGAGATTCTTGCGTCGGCAAGCTATCCGGGATTTAATATGAACACTTTTTCGAGCGAATTTGAGAGCATAAGGAACTCGCCCGGAAAACCGCTTATAAACAGGGCGTTCAACGGAATTTATCCGCCCGGCTCAACGTTCAAGATACTGACTGCGGCGGCGGCGCTCGACACGGGAACAATAACAAACGACACTTACATTTACGACAAAGGCGAATACACGAAATACGCGCCCACATATACGCCGAGATGCTGGCTCTACCTCAAAAGCGGCGCGACGCACGGATACGTGAACGTGCAGGAAGCGATAAAGGTATCGTGCAACTATTTCTTCTACACGGTTGCCGACCAGATGGGCGTTGAGACGATAGACAAATATGCGCTCGACTTCGGGCTCGGAGTAAAAACGGGCGTTGAGCTTCCGGAATCCGACGGAATACTCGCAACACCCGAATTCAAGGAAAAAAACGGATACGTATGGAGCCCCGGCGACACGCTTCAGATGGCGATAGGCCAGTCGGACAACGCGTTTACTCCGCTTCAGCTTGCGGCATACATGTCGACGGTTGTAAACGGCGGAAACAGATACAAAACTACGATTTTAAAGTCGGTTGACGAATATTATACCGGCAGACATATTTATGAGAACAAACCCGAAATACTCAACGTAACGACTCTTTCCCAAAGCACTGTTGAATCTCTTAAAGCGGGCATGAAATCCGTTGTCGACGACGAAGGCGGTACCGCAAAAACTGTTTTTGCGGGCAAATCCTACAAAGACGACATAGGCGGAAAGACGGGAACGGCGCAGGTAACCAACGGAAGCGACACTGTTCTTTTCGTCGGCTTTATGCCTTTCGAGGACCCCGATATCGCGGTTGCGGTCGTAATAGAGAACGGATACAAGAGCGCAAGGGCGGCGAGCGTTGCGGCTGAGATATTTGATTATTATTATGCGAAATATGAAAAAGAATAAAGACGAACAAATCCGTAAAAAAAGAAAAATCAAATACCTTTTTTATCCTTCGTTAACGCTGTTTTTGATTTCCGTTGCCGTACTTACCGCGGGGAATTTAAGCACGTTCTTTGCCGACACTTACGCAAATACCGTTTCGGCAAAATTAAGGGAAGTTTTTGCGCTTATAACTTATAAAATCCCGTTTTCCGTCGCGGAAACCGCGGTTATACTGATTATCCCTCTCGTGCTGTTCTTAATAATAAGAATTATCGTAAAAAGGCGGCTCAGAGTTCTTACGAACACCATAATCGGCATTTTATCGGTTATTATGATAATGCTTGCCGTTTTTATAAATCATTACGGAATATGCTACCGCACGACGAAGGTCGAACAAAAGTACAGGCTTGATACCGCAAATATCACGCAGGACAACGTGTTTGACGCGGGAAAACTGCTCGTTTCCCATATTGACGAGAGCATAGGAAGCATTGATTACGACAAAGACGATTTTTCGGTAATGCCGTATGATTACGACGAGCTGAGCAAAAAAATATACAAGGGTTATTCGGAAATTTTCGACAGCATGCCGAAGGTTTTGTCGCTCAAAAAAGTGGCGCTTTCGGAGAAGTGGACCTATACCCATACGTCGGGAATATACGTTCCTTTTACGGGCGAATCAAACGTTAACACAAATTTTCCCGACTATATTGAGGCTTACACCGCCGCGCACGAAATCGCGCATCAGCTCGGTGTTGCGTCGGAGGACGAGGCAAACTTCTACGCGTTTCTTGCGTGTATGAATTCGGGCGACGACTATCTTAAATACTCGGCTTCGCTTAATATGTTCGAATATCTTGTCGAAGATTTAAGCAGGGAGAAAACAATAGAGCTTGCGTCTTACATTGACGAAAGAGTGATGAGGGAATTCATTGCTTACAATAAATTTTTTGAAAAATACGACAACAACAAAATCGCGGACGTTTCCAACGCGGTAAACGATATGTACTTAAAGAGCCAGGGAGAATCCGACGGCATTAGAACCTATTCAAAGGTCTCCGCGCTCTTTACCGCATA
>JAGDBE010000027.1 GCA_017959195.1 Clostridia bacterium
AAAACGCCTTTATATGTATCTATTCCGTACTCCTCTTTAAGCAAAGAGACGTATTTTTCATAAAGTCCGTTTGCTTTTTCGGGGTTTGCCGCCGATATGAACGACGGTCTGTTCTGCCCTTTGCACTCCGCGCACAGCGTAAACTGCGAAACGACGAGGATCTCGCATTTTTCTCCCTTTTCGAGAAGGTTTGCTGGAGATATGTTCATTTTTCCGTTTTCGTCCGAAAAGATGCGAAGATTTGCGGTTTTTTTTGCAAGAATTCCGCACTCTTTCTCGCCGTCGTTTTCGTATACGCCGAGAAGCACGAGAAATCCGTTCTTTATTTCCGAAACAATCTTTTCATCAACTTTTACGCTCGCGCGCGTTACGCGCTGTACAAGTGCAACCATACTATAATTTACCTTTCAGAATTATGAAAATCCTCTTGTAACGTCAATTACGTCTTTGATTTTTTTGAGTCTTTCGACTATGAGATTTACGTGGGATGCGTTTTTGCAGGAAACTGTAAGGCTTATGATTATATCTCCGTCAGACGTCTCTTTGGAGTTCATTGTATGCACGGGAACGCGCAAATCAGCAAACACAGAGGAAATATCCGCGTAAATATTCAAAGAGTTAGTCGCGTAGATCTTTATGAGCGTCTCAAACGTGCCCGTCGTGTTTTCGCCCTGCTCAAGAGAAACTCTCGACCACCTTACGGTAATCCATCTGTCCCTTTCCTCGGGCTTTTTCAAGCCCTCGATTGCGTTCGGGCAGTCGTACTTATGTACCGAAACGCCGAACCCTCTCGTGACGTAGCCGATTATATTGTCGCCCGGAAGCGGATTGCAGCATTTTGCAAATCTTACCTGGCAGTTATCTATACTGTCGACGATAACGCTCTGCGTTGCGTCGCTTGCGTTCTTCTTTTCCCTCTTGATTTCGGAAAGCGGGTCTTTGTCGGTTGTAACGATTGCTTCCGTCGGGTCGGCGTTCTTGCTCTCCTTTTCGGCAAACAGTCTGTCGTATTCGTCTTTGAGTCTTGCGATATATCTCGAAAGCGAAAGTCCGCCGTAGCCGATATTGTTGTAGAAGTCGTCGACTTCCGTAAATCCTGCGCGTTTTGCAACGTTTTCAACGGCTTCGTTTTTGAGGTTTTCGTCGTAGGTTTTGGCAAAGCGCTTGAATTCTCTATCAACGTCGGTCCTGCCCTCGACAATGTTTTCGTCGCGCTTTTCCTTCTTGAAATACTGTCTTATCTTGTTCTTTGCTTCACTCGTCTTTACGATTTTCAGCCAGTCTCTGCTCGGTCCCTTTGACGACGACGATGTAACAACTTCGCATATCTGTCCCGTCTGGAGTTCCGTGTCGATGGGCACGATAACGCCGTTTACCTTGGCGCCTATCATTTTGTTTCCGACCTGCGAGTGAATGGAGTACGCAAAGTCAATGGCGTTTGAGCCGACGGGAAGATTTATTACGTCGCCTTTCGGGGTAAAGATAAATATCTCGTCTTCAAACAGGTCTATTTTAAGAGGCCTTAAAAACTCGTCGGGGTCTGAGTCGTCGCTCTCGTTTTCAACGAGCGTTTTTATCCATTTGAGCTTTTCGGCAATGTTTTCTTTGTCAGTGTCTCCCGACTTATACTTCCAGTGCGCCGCGATACCGTATTCCGCTACCTCGTGCATTTCCCACGTGCGTATCTGCACTTCTATCGGCACGTCTTTTCTTCCAATAACCGTCGTATGAAGCGAGCGGTACATATTCGGCTTCGGTGTGGAAATATAGTCCTTGAATCTGCCCGGCACGAGATTGAACATCTCGTGTATTATTCCGAGCACGGTATAGCATTCAAGCTCTGTATCCACAATGACTCTTATCGCGTAAAAATCGTATATCTCGTCAAAACTCTTGTTTTGATTGTACATTTTCTTGTAAATGCTGTAAATAGATTTTACGCGGCCCTCAAGCTTGAATTTTATATTCATCTCTTTGAGCTTTTCGATAATCTGGTCTTTGGTATTGTTTAAGAACTGCTTGCTTTCGCCGTATTTATATTCGACGTCGCGCCTTACTTCCTCGTATCCTATCGGGTCGAGATATTTGAGCGCAAGGTTTTCAAGTTCGTTCTTGATTTTCTGGATACCTAAGCGGTGCGCAAGCGGCGCGTAAACGTGCATCGTTTCAAGTGCTATGGAGCGCTGGCTTTTTTCGCTTTTCGCGTTAAGCGTTCTCATATTGTGCAGTCTGTCCGCAAGCTTTATAAAGATAACCCTTATATCCTTTGACATGGCAAGGAACATTTTGCGCAGATTTTCGATGCTCTCATATTCCTTGTTCTCAAACTGTATGTCGGTAAATTTCGTAAGCCCGTCAACGAGCTCCGCAACGTCTTTTCCGAATTTTTCGGAAAGTATGTCGAGGTTTGTCTTGGTGCGGCAGTCCTCAATGGTGTCGTGAAGAAGCGCGGCGCATACCGAGTCGGAGTCAAGACCGAGCTCCGCGACAATTATGGCGACGGCAATCGGGTGCGTAATATACGGTTCTCCCGATTTCCGGAACTGCCCCTCGTGCATCTCGGTGGCATACTCGTACGCACTTTTGATTTTATCAAAATTGTGTTTTCTTTTACTGATTTTTAACTGTTTTTCCAGTTCAGCATAAGTTGACGGCATACACAACCACTTTCCTTACAAATTCACCCTTTTATTCTCTTCAACAAAAGGGAGTCGTTCAAATCCACCTTTTCCGACGTCGGTATAATTTCTATGTCAACGTCGTCAACGTCGTTGTATCTGTGAAGCTTTATGAGATTCATTTCCTTAAAAACTTCAAGAGCAATATTAAGTGAGCAAAGACTTATATTCGTCTTATACTCCGAATTGATTTTCACCTTCATAAAATACGAGGACACAGAAAGTTTGCCGCCGCACGCGGCGCATGCATTCTTGATATACATAAATACCGTGCGGAACGACATAAGATTCGGAATATGCTCGCACGGGCACTTTTCTTAGCCCTTCATTATCTTTTCGAATAGTTCAAGCTGATTTGTCTTTTCTCTGTATTCGCTCTTTTCGGGGCGCACGTCTTTTATAACCATCTGAACGGTTATGCAGCCCCTGAAATCGTTGTATCCGAGCGTAAAGATGAAATCCGCCTTCATTCCTTCGCCGAACGGGAATTCATTTATCGGCATATTGAAATATACAGCGTAAATCTTTTCGCCTTGATGCTCAAGAATGAGTTTCAAGTGCTTTCCTTCGCCTATGGAATATATCTCGCTTATTTTTGCGCTTTCCATATAGAATACCGGCTCTGCGTTTCCCATGCCGAACGGCTCAAGCTTT
>JAGDBE010000028.1 GCA_017959195.1 Clostridia bacterium
TAAGCAAAAATTCGGGATTCCGCGTCAAGGCGCGCGTGTAAAAGAACTTTGCGGAAAAATAATATTCGTTCCCGAGTTTAGAAATCCCGACGCGCTTAGGAAAATAGAGGAATTTTCCCATTTATGGCTGATTTTTGATTTTTCGAAGTCCCACCGCGAAAAATGGTCGCCGACTGTGCGTCCGCCGCGGCTCGGCGGCAACGAGAGAATCGGCGTTTTTGCGAGCCGTTCGCCGTTCCGTCCGAATTCAATAGGGCTTTCCTGCGTCAAACTCGAAAGCGTCGGTTTTTCCGAAAAAGAGGGTTATTTTCTCAACGTTTCGGGCGTGGATTTACTTGACAACACCCCGATTTACGACATAAAGCCCTACGTTCCCATGGCCGACTGTTTTCCCGACGCGCGCGGAGGATATTCAGACGAAAACGCGGGACATCTGCTTGAAGTTGAGTTCTCGGAAAAATGCGAAAAAAACAAAATTCCCGAAAGCGACCTTATAATCATAAAAAAGTGCATATCGGAGGACCCGCGGCCGTCGTATCAGGAAGATGAGAGTAGAATTTACAGGATGAAATACAAAAAATACGACGTATGCTTTACGGTCAAGGGAAAAAAGGCGATTATTTCCGAAATAATTGCGGACAAATAAAATAAAAATCAGGTCTTTCGACCTGATTTTTTATTTTTATTTTCTCGATACAATTTCCTTTGCTATCTCCTTATACGCCGCACCGCCTTTGGAATGTTTATCGAAATACATTACCGGCATGCCGAAGCTCGGCGCTTCGGAAAGCCTTACGTTTCTCGGCACGGGTGTGGCAAAGAGTTTATCGGGGAAATACTTTTTGAGCTCTTCAAGCACCTGCATTGTGAGGTTGAGTCTGCCGTCGAACATGGTTATTACAACCCCTAAAAGTTCGAGCGACGGGTTATACATTTTCTTTATTTTTGATATCGTCATCACGAGCTGGCTGAGTCCTTCAAGCGCGTAATATTCGCACTGCATCGGCACGACTACTCCGTCGGCGGCGCAGAGTGAATTTATCGTCAGAAGACCGAGCGACGGCGGGCAGTCGATTATTATATAGTCATAATCGCCACGCAGTGTATCAAGTGCTTTTTTTAGTTTATACTGCCTTTTTTCCTCATCGACGAGTTCAATTTCCGCGCCTGCAAGCGGTATATCCGCGGGAACCGCGTCAAGTCCTTCGAATTCCGTCTTTGATATGCAGTTATACGGATTTTCTCCCAGAATCAAGTCGTAAGAGGTTTTCACGCCTTTTTTCGATATTCCGACGCCGCTTGTGGCGTTGCCCTGCGGGTCGAAGTCGCAAAGAAGCGTCTTTTTGCCCAGAGAACCGAGAGACGCCGCTATATTAACGGCGGAAGTCGTCTTTCCGACTCCGCCTTTCTGGTTTGCAAATGCAAGTATTCTGCAGTTTTTTTCATCCGCCATGAAAGTTTTCTCCTTAAACGGTCTTACGCGTCCGTATTTTCATTCATATAGTCGTCGATTGCGTTTTTGAGTTTGATCAGTCCCTCTTCGAGCGAAACGTTATCCAGCTGTGCGCCGGCCGAGTCGAAATGTCCGCCTCCGCCGAGTTTTTCGAGTATGAGCTGAACGTTTACCGTGCCGTCGGAACGCGAGGAAATATGTACGCTTCCGTCTATTACGCATATGACGAACGAGGCGCTCACCTTTTCGAGTGTGAGCAGCTTATCCGCCGCCTTTGACGCGGCTATCTTATCCTTCTCGTGCGCGTCTTTTTCATAAACCGAAATCGCGATTTTTTCTTTATAGATATGGATATTGTTCTCAAACGCCGTTTCGCGTGTAAAATCTTCTATCGACATACTGAAAAGTTTTGTCGCGTCGTAGGGGTTTGCGCCCTCTCCGCGCAGATACTGTGCGGCGCCGAAGGTCTTTGTTCCGGTATTTTTCGTAAACTGGTTGGTATCGAGGCTTATTCCGGCAAAGAGCAGGTTTGCCTCGGGTTTTGTGAGCGTTCCCGCGGGAACGGACTGTTCGAGTATCTCGCACATGAGTTCCGACGCCGACGAAGCGGCGGGTTCGATATACGAAATCTTCGGCGGATTTACGAATTCGCCTGTCTTTCTATGGTGGTCTATCACGACGAACGAGCTTGCCGATTCATACAGTTCCGGCACCTCGAAGAAGGTCGGATTATTCACGTCGCACACCACAAGCAGCGTATCCGAGCGTATGAGTTCGTGCGCCGTCTCCCTGTCGACGAACAATTCGTCGTACTCCCCTGCCTTATCGCGCATGCTGTCGAAAATTTTCTTCCGATTGAAGTCGTGCACGTTTACGACGACGTTTACGGGAACGCCGTTATATTTTGCTATTCTCGACACGGCGACGCAGGACGCGATGGAATCGTGGTCTGCGTATTTATGTCCCATAACTATGACGTTTCCGCTGCTTTTTATAAGGCTTGTAAGCTCGTTTGCAATTACTCTCGAGCGCACCTTGGTCTTCTTCTGCACGGACTTTGACTTACCTCCGTAGTATTCGACCGAGTTTTCGCTCTTTACGACCGCCTGGTCGCCGCCCCTCTGGAGTGCGAGGTCGAGCGCGTTTCTCGCGACGCTTTCCTTTTCGCCGAAGGTGCCTTCGATTTTGGAAACGCCTATCGACGCGGTGAACGGCATGGTTATATTATCTATTTCTATCTCTCTGATCTTATCGAGAATATCGAATTTATCCTCATCGAGCTTTTCAAAATAGCGCTGCTCAAAAAGGATGATGAATTTATCCTTATCGTATTCCTTTATGATTCCGCCTATCGACGCGGTCCACGCGTCGAGCACGCTTCCTATCGCCGCAAGCGCCGTTCTCTGTTTATCCTGAATGAACTGCACGGCTTCCGAGAAATTATCTATGACGACGAACGCCACCATGAGCGATTTCATCTCGACTTCGCGCTTTGCAACGGCAAGCGGGGTAACGTCGTTCCAGACGGTAATACAGTGTCCCTTTCCCGCCGACGACGTCTTATAGAAATTCACTTCGTATTCCTTGTTTTCCGTATTTATCTGCACGGGTTCGGCGTTATCGCGGAACATTCTTGCGGGACTCAGCGACGAGCCGAACTTTTCGGACAGTTTTTTGCCGTAAAACGTCTCTTTTTCATCGGAAATTGCCAAAAACGCCTTATTGTACCACACGATTTCGCCCGAGCCGCCTACTATCGCTATCGGATTCTTAAAGGAGGTTACGAAATTTATCGTCATTCCCGACAGCAGCGGACTCTCCTTTGTCATGCCGCTTTTTTTGATTTCATTGCGCGCAATTATCGCGTTTCCCGCGAGAAAGAGCAGTATTATTGCCGCTCCCGCAAAAACAAGCGGATATTCTCTTTTAACAAGACATGCAAGAGTAAGCAGCACGAGTGCAAAAAGCCCCGCAAGCACGCTTTTCTTTGAAAACATCTTGTTCAAACAGTCTTTTAACATCTGCGTTTATATCCTTTCAATCAGTCCTGATTTTACAAACGGTTCTGAAAAGTATACGATTTTCTTATTACCGACGACGCCCCTATAAACGAGAGGATTATGAACACCGTGCCGAAGCTTGCGAAAAGTGAAAGCGCAAGTATGGCGGAAACGATGATTATCACCGCCGCAGCTCCGTTTATCTTTACTTTCAGGAAATTATAAACGGCCTTTAATCCGAGGTATGAAAACGGGACCGACAAAACCGTGCTGACGTTATAAAACGCCGCCGAAACAATCTCGTTTCCCACAAAAAAGTCGAATATGAAATACGCGGCGTACGACACGTACAAAAATCTTGCGCCGAGCGGCGACATACTGAAAATCCAGTCCCTGTCTTCAAGGCACTCTTTCTGCATTGACGAAATTTTGCAGAAAAAGCCGTAAAGCGCGACCGAAAGCGCCGCAATAATCATTCCGTAAACGACGAGCGAGCTTATCGCGTTTGCTTTTACTGCGTATTCGCCCGCTTTTGCGAGCGCCTCCGCATAGTTTGCCGTCTCTTCGCTCACCTGAGGAGTGCTTTCCGAAATGACTTCGAACATATTTCTGTACAAACTTCCGATAAACGACGCCGCCGTCTCTACTGCAGTCTTTACCGTTGACGGCGCTATGTTTCCGTACGCCTTCCACACGAGAACGAGTGCGTTTGCGATTATTCCCGCGGCGCAGACCGCCGAAAGCGAAGCGTAGGTCTTTGATTTACTCATCTTTTCTTTTGCGCAGTAAAAAAGGCATAGCGCAAGAAGCAGGCAGACAAGTACGTTTACAGCCGCGCCGAAAACATCTTTCTCATCGGGATTTTTACCGGATGCAAAAAACACCGCCGCAAAAGCGACTATCGGAATTGCCGCAATTACGGGTATATTCCCTCTCGACATAAGTATCGAATAGGTTATCGAAAAAAGCACGCACGCAAGTATTCCCAAAACGGAAAATACAGAATAGCCCGCGGCAAAATACAGCAGCGAGAGTGCGGATATCACAAAAAATACAACCGTTATTATTCCGTTGTTCTTTATATTTTTGCTTTTTTCTCCGTTCAAAGCCGTTCTCCCGTAAATTAAAAACTTTCCGTAATTTATTATATTTTACCACAACGGCCTTCTTTTTGCAAGACCTCTCTTATCCCGCTTTTTCTCCGTTTTTCGCAAAAATCCGTCTTTTTTTGCGTTTTATCAAATAATTGTTGACAAACACTCCGTTTTATGTTATACTACAAAAGCACTTAATCCGGCCCCCTGGTCAAGCGGCTAAGACATCGCCCTCTCACGGCGAAAACGGGAGTTCGATTCTCCCGGGGGTCACCAATATTGCGGCCCGTTGGTCAAGCGGTTAAGACACGGCCCTTTCACGGCTGTAACATGGGTTCGATTCCCGTACGGGTCACCAAAAAACCATCCTCGCAAAGAGGATGGTTTTTTTACTTATTACCTCTTCACTTTACAATCATCAAAACCGCGCGCTCCGAATAAACGGAGCGCGCTTTTTTATTCCTTAAACCAAATCATACACGCATATCGCGCCTGATAGTGTGTTTACGATTATTTCGTAAGAGCCGTCGGAGTCTATATCGCATATCACCGGCTTTGCCATGCTGCCGTTTGATTTCCGGCCCTTTTCGGTACTGTCGGGAAGCGGGGTTTTATACAGAAGTCTGCCCTCGTAATTCAGTATATACAGGCTTCCCCTCGTTATCCCGTAGCCCTGCTCGGTATCGAAGTACGAGCAGAAAACTATCTCCTTTTTGCCGTCGAAATCGAGGTCCGAACACACGACGGGAGACGCGTATTCAAACTGCGGGCTTGTGCGCTTGGTCAAGTTATACGGCCAGGCGTACGGCTCTTTTTTATCAAGCGAAAAGCAATGGACTTTTCCGTTATACGAGTTGAAAAGTATTTCAGGCACGCCGTCTCCGTCGATATCCTCTGCGCACGGAAGCGAGAACACGCCCGACGCGATATTCGTACCGCTCTGATACAGCGGACGTCCGAGGTCTGTGGGTATCGTTTCCCAGTTATAGCCGAGTTTATCGTTTCTGTAACGCGTTCTGTCGCCGTTAAGTATTGCGACCGACATATATTCGCTCGGCGGGTATGTTATATATTTTCTGTTGCACATCAGAACCGACGTTATTATCTCGGGTTTGCCGTCAAAATCTATATCGCTCACCGCGACTCCCGCGTGTCCGAATTCCGCTTTATAAAGGCTCTCCCTTTTTTCGTTTCCGGTAACTGCAAAGCCGAAACCGCGGTTTTCTCCGCGTATTTCGGCGGCGTAATTTTCATAAAACGCCACTTCGCCCCAGTTTCTGCCGCCGAAAACCGTCGGGTTTGCGGGGTACGGGCTGCCGTCGGGCTCAAAAACGCAAAGATACGACATATCGCTCGGCGCGATTATTTCAAGTATGCCATCGCCGTTAAGGTCGGCGGTCGTTATTCCGTCCATGAAAACTCCGTAAAGCAGCTGCTTTTCGGTGTCGGGAGTCTGCGGCCAGCCGTCTCTTATTTTTCCGTCGTAATTATAGACGTATATGCTTGTAATGCTCTCAATTCCGAGCCCCGCGATTATCTCCGTCTTTCCGTCGCCGTCAAGGTCCGCTGCTTCAAGCGATCTTACCGAAACGTCGGCGGGAATCTGCGGCCAGCCGGGAAGAAAATATCCGTCGGCGCTCAGCACGGAAATTACTCCGCGTCCGTGTCCCGTTATGATTTCCTTTTTGCCGTCGCCGTCTACGTCCGCGATTTCAACGTCGGACCAGGTATGTCCGTTGCTTGCGCCGAATTCGGCAAACGGCGTATTTCTGTCCTTGCCGGAATTGACCTTCCACTTCTGTTTGCCGGTCTCGGCTTCAAGCACGGTTATCGAGTAGTTTGAAAACACTATTTCGATTTTGCCGTCGCCGTCGATATCCTCTGCCGCCGGCGAGGAATAGTATGATTCCTCCGTCCAGCCGGAAAGCGTGCCGGCGTTCGCATATTTCAATACGGGTTCTATGCCCGCCGAAACCGCAAGCGGAGCCGTTATGAGAAAACAAACGAAAAATATGACTGCTTTTTTCATACTCTGCTCCGTTCCGCTTCGGCGCTTCTGTCGGTTACCATATAATTTGCGCCTTCGCTCGTCGTTTTTATGACTATAAACGAATATTCCTTATCTTTTTCGAGTCCGTACACGTAAATTTCCTTTACATAGCCCGCGCCGGTGGCGTCGGGATAGGAAATCTCCCCTTTTTCAAAGCGGATACCGCCTGCCGTCTTCATTTCAGCCATAACTCCGCCTTTTTCCATATAAAAGACGCGCAAACCGTAATGTTCAGCCGGTTTTTCAAGTTCAAGCGTCGTTTTTCCGTCCGCAAACTTTGCAAAGACGCGTCCCAGCGTTTCCGGCACGTCCCGGAATGCGTCGGAAAGCGAAAAAGGCTTGACAAAACCGAGCTCTTCGGCAAGTACTCGGTTTACCGCGCCGTCGTCGCACAGTTTTTCGGCAAGCGTGCGGTAGGAATCCCTGATATTCGTCTTCATCGCTTTACCTATTATCTCTATCATATCGCGTCTTAAAAGTTCATACTTCGCGCCGACGGTTTCGTCAAAAAGTCCTATCGAAATTGCCTTTTCCGCAGCATTTTCGTACTCGAAGTCGCCTTCGCTCTCGTTATATCCGAGCGCGCGCAGCGTCATCGCCGAAAACTGTTTAACCGTCGCGATGTCCTCCGCACCGAAGTACGTCTCAGAGGCGCCGTTTACTATTCTGTTTTCGTATAGCCAGCCTATGCACGCCGACGCCCACTCCGGCACGTCGGTGAACGGGTGAAAATTTGCCTGATAATTCGCCTTTTCCTCTTTGCCCAGCATGCGCAGCAGCGTCATGCACGCCTCCGCCCTCGTTGCGTTCCTGTCAAGGTCCAGCGCTTCCATGCTGAAGCTCTCTCCCGTTCCTTTTATAAGCCCGAGGTCATAAAGCGCGCGCGCATCATTTTCAAATTCAGCCTGAACGCATGCAGTGAGCATCGTAAATACGCACAGCGCTGATATTACGAGTTTTTTCACGTGGTTTCCCTCCCTCGTCTTTCTTCAAATTTATTATATATCAAATAGCAATCAAAGTCAAA
>JAGDBE010000029.1 GCA_017959195.1 Clostridia bacterium
AGCGTGCCTTTGCCCGCCTGATACTTCGGGAGGATCTTGGAGTACGACTGCCGGATCAGCATCCACAGTTCCAGCAGAACGACGATAAAGCCCATGTAGCTGCAGCTGCGGATGTTCGCGTCGTGCAGATAGTCGGTCTCGTACTTGGTCAGTTTTTCAAAGCCGAGGACCCCGGCAAGGAATCTTCCGGTCTTTTTCGCTCCGACGACAAAAGCGTTTCCGGCTTTTTTCATAAGGATTTCTCCCTTTTTGACGGTTTTTCGATTTTATTATACCACAACGTTTTCCAAAATGCTATAAGAAAAACGAAAAAAACGGAGGAAGAATGAAAATGGCGAAAAGCAACTATAAATAAAATGAAAACAAGATAAGATGCGAGAGGCACGGGGATTGCTCCCCGCCTCGTGCGCTTTATTGGAATATGATTTCGTTCAGTACGATTTCTTTGGCGCGGCTGCGGATTTTTTGATTTAGTCAAAACTCTTTTTTATTATTTATCAAAATCCACTTGACATTGACGCAGCGTCAAGTGATATAATACAAAGGGTGATGAAAAATGAGCGATAGATTATATGATATAAACGCCGTATGTAATATGTTGGGAACAACTTCGCGTACGCTGCGTTTTTACGAGGAAAAGCAAATAATATCAAGTACAATAGTTTTTGATTCGCCGAGGCGTCAATACACAGCGGAACAGATCGACCACATCAGAAACGTTCTTGTTTTGCGATCTCTCGGTCTTTCGATAAATGATATTCGCGATCTTCAAAAGCAGAATACTGATTTACGCTCCGTCATCGAGCTTAATAAAGCGAAAATATACGCGCTTATCGCCGAGAAGGTCAGAACTTTGAATCTTTTGAACGAGGCGCTTCTCACGATTGAAAGCGGCGGCGACGTATTCAATACCACTGAAAAATCCTCGGTTCCCGCCGAGAAAACAAAAGAAATTGTAAAGATTTGCACGAAAGCGATCATTGAAGGCGACGAGGATACTCTGTACGGTTTTTTGAGCGAAAAATTAAAGGCATATATGCCGAAACAAGCGTTTGTTAAAGTCAGAGAAGATACGATAAAACCGCTCGGCGATTATGTGTCGATAGAAAACTTATACTTTGATAATGACTATCCGAACGTAATATATCAAAGAGTGCGGTACGAAAAGCTCGGTTTACGTATCAAATATGTTTTCTGCCTTGATCGGATAGTAGGTCTTTGGTTTAGTTATTATAAAGATTGAGGTGTTTATGAGAAAAACGTTTATAATGCTGATGACCGCTTTACTTTTATTAACGTCGTGCGTTTCGCAAAACAATAACACCGAAAGCGCGGAACAGACGACTGCAAACATCACTGATACCGTCACAGAGCCGCTTGACAATGGAAATACGATTTCGCCCGAAACAAACAAGGAATTGTATTCGTTTTTGCTTGAGACATGGAAAAACGACCGTATTTCCGATTGCTACGCATACGCCTCGGCAGAGCTTTGTTCTCTTATCAATCAAGATACATTTGTCAGCATTTTCAGCGATATGACCGATACTTTCGGAAGTATCTTAAATTTCAATGATGAAAGTAAGACCGTCGATTCTGGTTATGACGTCTTTCGATGTAAAGCAACGCTTGAAAATGCGGAAGTCGAGCTTACAATATCGATCAAAAACCTGCAAATATGTGGAATTACGCAGGATACACGTTTTACAGACTCTTTTGATAAAGAATTAGGAAACGGGATAAAAGAAAGATACTTCCTGCTTGAAAGCGGAGAATTCAAGCTGAACGCGGTATATACTTTCTGCGCCGAAAACAATTCTCCCGCCGTGCTCCTTATCCCCGGCTCCGGTCCGAGCGATTATAACGAAACTGTCGGCTTATTAACTCCTTTTAAGGATATCGCCCGCGGCTTGGCGAAGAACGGCATCAATTCTCTGAGATTTGAAAAACGGACAAACCGGTATCCCGACAGCTTTACGGCGAAAAGCGGTATTGACGAGGAATACCATGACGATTGTATAGCGGCTGTGTCGTGGCTTGAAAAGCAAGAGACGAGTGGAATCTATCTGTTAGGTCACAGCCTCGGCGGGCAGATCGCGGCGACATTGGCGAAAGAGGTCAACGCAAAAGGTATCATTCTTTTCAACAGTTCCGCCCGCCACCTTGCGGATATTTCCGCGGATCAATACTCTCGGCTCGACCCGTCGAATAAAACTGCTTATGAACAATATGCGCAGGCGGCGAAAGCGGCAACTGCGGGCACGGCAAAGGGATTGTACTATTACGGTTTAACCGACTATTATTGGGTAAGTTATAATGATATAAAAGTGATCGGATCGCTGAAAAACGCAGGTATTCCCGTTCTGATCATCAACAGTTCGGCAGATAACCAATCTTTTACCGATGATCTTGAACTGTGGGAAAAGGAATTATCGGAAACAGAACAAGTAACGATCAAGATTTACGATGATATAAGTCATTTCGGATATAAGATCGACACGAATGAAACCGCGTCACTATATAAGCCCGCAGAGTTTCCGCCGGAATTGATAGAAGAATTCGTAAAAATAATAAAGTAAAACGATTGAAGCGGGGCTACGCTCCGCGCCTCTCGCGACTATGCTTGCGACAGGCG
>JAGDBE010000030.1 GCA_017959195.1 Clostridia bacterium
ACAACGATAAAATTACGTCGGCGCAAACCGGAAGGACCTACACTACAACCGACGCGGTTCCCGACCTTGCGGCTCCGTCGGTTTATTGAGACTTATTACCGACGTAAGGAAAAAAGTATGAAAATCATCGACATTATTACACAAAACAAGCTTTCTCTTTCGTTCGAGGTGTTTCCGCCCAAGACGGAAACGGCTTTCGAGAGCGTGAAAGAGGCGACGGAAAAGATAGCCGAGCTGCGCCCCTCGTTTATAAGCGTTACCTACGGCGCGGGCGGCGGCACGAGCAAATACACCCTCGACGTCGCAAAAAACATAAAAGACCGCTTCGGCGTGCCGACGCTTGCGCACCTTACGTGCGTTGCGTCAACCAAAGAGACCGTCTCCGAAAAGATAAGGGAAATTCTCTCTGCGGGCATTGAAAACGTCATGGCGCTTCGCGGAGATATTCCCGAACATTTGCAGAACGGGGACCGCAGCAAATGGGACTACAGGTATGCGGTTGAACTCGTGAGGGAGTTAAAAGCCGCCGAAAAAAATCTGTGCATAGGCGGTGCGTGCTATCCCGAAATCCACCCCGAAAGCGCAAATCAGAAGGAAGACATAAAGCGCCTCCGCGAAAAGGTTGAGGCGGGCTGCGATTTTCTCACAACGCAGATGTTTTTCGACAACAACCTTTTATACAACTTCCTTTATAAGATACGCGAAGCGGGCATCACCGTGCCCGTCATCCCGGGAATTATGCCGATAACCAACGCAAACCAGGTTGACAGGGCGATAAAGCTCTCGGGCTCGTTTATGCCGCAGCGCTTTAAGAGCCTTGTCGACAAGTTCGGCTCCGACCCTGCGGCTATGAAGCAGGCGGGAATCGCCTACGCGACAGACCAGATAATAGACCTGTACGCAAACGGCATAACAAACGTGCACGTTTACTCTATGAACAAGCCGGACGTCGCCGCGAAAATTCAGGCGAATCTGTCGGATATTCTGGGAAAATAAAATGGTTTTCACCAAATTTTACGAAAATCTGCCCGTAAACAGAAAGGAAGTCCTGCGCTACGCCGGCTGCAAGGACGGGGAAGCCGTTTTCGGAAAGCTTCTCGACGAGTGCGTTGCCGAATCTGCGGCAAAGGGACTGTCCTTAAAGGTGTGCTACACGGTTTTCGACGTTGAAATTCGCAAAAACGTATGCGGTTTCGGCGCATTTTCCGTAAAATCGGAAAATCTTGCGAAAAACCTGCAAGGCTGCACAAGAGCCGTCGTTTTTGCGGCGACGGCGGGCGTGGAAATCGACCGTCTTATCGCAAAATACGGTGCGCTTTCTCCGTCGAAGGCGGTCATGTTTCAATCTCTCGGCGCCGAGCGCGTAGAAGCGCTTTGCGACGCGTTTTGCGAGGACGTAAGGCGCGAAATGAACTGCGAAACGAAGCCGAGATTCAGCCCCGGATACGGAGACCTTGACCTTTCAAGCCAGAAGGACATATTTTCGGTACTCGGCTGCGAAAAACACATAGGTTTAACCCTCAACGACAGCATGCTCATGTCGCCGTCGAAGTCGGTTACGGCGATAATGGGAATAATAGGATAAAAAACCGCAAAAACGGGAGAAAAACATGGATTTTATCGAATTTTCAAAAGACAACGTAATATGTTTTGACGGCGGCACCGGCACGCTTTTACAGGAGAGAGGCCTTGCGCCCGGCGAGCACCCGGAAATGTGGAATATTACGCACCCCGACGTCATAACGGACGTCCACAGGGCTTATTTCGACGCGGGAAGCAACGTCGTCTGCACAAACACTTTCGGCGCAAATTCTTTAAAATTTTCAGCGTCCGAGCTCGAAGAAATCATAAAATCCGCGATAAATAACGCAAAAAACGCCGCGAAGCAAAGCAAAGCGCCGCAGGAAAAGTTCGTCGCCCTCGACATAGGCCCGTCAGGCAAGCTTTTAAAGCCGCTCGGAGACCTTGATTTCGAGGACGCCGTATCGGTGTTTGCTCTCACGGTAAAACTCGGCGTAAAATACGGCGCCGATCTCATACTCATAGAAACCATGAACGACTGCTACGAAACCAAAGCGGCGCTGCTTGCCGCGAAGGAGAACGGCAGTCTTCCCGTTATTGTCTCAAATGCATACGGAGAAAACGGAAAACTCATGACCGGAGCGCCGCCCGAAGCGATGGCGGCTCTTGCCGAAGGCATGGGCGCTTTTGCCGTCGGGGCAAACTGTTCGCTCGGTCCGGAACAGCTGATTCACGTTGCGGAAAAACTGCTGTCCTGCGCTTCCGTTCCCGTAATAATAAAGCCAAACGCGGGACTTCCGAAATCGGTTGACGGCAAAACCTTCTTCGACGTTGACGAAAAAGAGTTTTCGGAAGAGACGGAAAAGCTTTTGAAGATGGGCGTGCGCATTGTCGGCGGCTGCTGCGGCACAACGCCCGCGTACATAAAGGCGTTAAAGGAAAAAATCGGAAAAATAAAGCCGGTTCCCGTTGAAAAGAAGAATATTACGGTTGTCTCGTCATACGCATGCGCCGTAGAGTTCGGAAAAGAGCCGGTTCTCATCGGCGAGCGCATTAATCCGACCGGCAAAAAGAGATTCAAGCAGGCGCTTCTGGAAAACGATATGGGATATATTCTGTCGGAAGGCATAGGCCAGCAGGAAAAGGGCGCGAAAATACTCGACGTAAACGTCGGACTTCCCGAAATCGACGAGAAAAAGCTGCTTACGGAAGCCGTAAAGGAACTTCAGACCGTAGTTGATTTGCCGCTTCAGATAGACACCGCCGACGTAAAGGCGATGGAATCGGCGCTTAGAATATATAACGGCAAAGCCATGATAAACTCGGTGAACGGCAAAAAAGAGAGCATGGAAGCGGTGTTCCCGCTCGTCAAAAAATACGGCGGCGTGGTTGTTGCGCTGACGCTTGACGAAAACGGAATTCCCGAAACGGCGCGCGGCAGAGTGGAAGTTGCAAAAAAGATACTCAAAACCGCCGAAAAATACGGAATTGACAAAAAAGATATAGTTTTTGATACCCTGGCGCTCACCGTAAGCGCCGACGGCAAAGCGGCGGGAACGACGCTCGAAGCCGTAAAAAGAGTAAAGGAAGAACTGGGAGCGCACACGTCGCTGGGCGTTTCCAACGTGTCGTTCGGACTCCCGTCGAGAGGCACGGTAAACGGACTGTTTTTCGCGCTCGCGCTTGAAAACGGCCTTTCCGCCGCGATTATAAACCCGTATTCCGCGGACATTATGAAGACGTACCTTGCCTATATGGCGCTCAAAGGCTTTGACGTCAACTGCGAAAAGTATATCGCCGCGGCACAGAGTTTTTCGGAGACGGTAATTTCCGAAAACGGCGCAAAAACGGAGGAAAACGGAAAAGAAAGCGACGAAAACGAGCTGAAAAACGCGATTATAAAGGGACTTAAAGATAAAGCGGCTCTCTGCACCAAAAAACTGCTCGAAAAGACGCCGGCACTCGATATTATAAACGAACAGATAATCCCCGCGCTGAATACCGTCGGCGAGGGCTTTGAAAACAAGACGGTTTACCTGCCCCAGCTTCTAATCAGCGCCGAAACCGCAAAGAGCGCGTTTGAAGTCATAAAATCGGCGCAGGTCGGAAAAGAAAACGGCGAAAACAACGGGAATTTCATTCTCGCAACCGTAAAGGGCGACATACACGACATAGGAAAAAACATAGTAAAACTTCTCTTGCAGAATTACGGCTATAACGTAATCGACCTCGGCAAAGACGTGCCGCCCGAAAAAATCGTCGAAAAGGTTTTGGAATACCACGCACCGCTTGCGGGACTCAGTGCGCTTATGACGACGACGGTGCCGGCGATGGAAGAGACCATAAAGATGCTCAAAAAAGAGGCGCCGTGGTGCAAAATCGTCGTAGGCGGCGCGGTGCTGACAAAGGACTACGCCGATAAAATCGGCGCGGACAAATATGCAAAGGACGCCATGGAAACGGTGCGCTTTGCGCAGCAGATAACCAACGGTAAATAAAAAACAAAATAAAAACGATATTTACGGAGGAAAAAGAAATGAAAAGGGCTATTATTTGCGGAATGATTTTTGTAATTGCGGTATTTATGCTTATCGGATGCGAACTCAGTTCGCCCGAACTCGACTTATCGACGATAAAGACGGTAAAGGATGCAGTAGCTGCAAACGACAGCGACGAGTGGCAGTCCACCGCTTACGAAGAGTGGTACGTTTACGTCTTCTCGGCGGGCGGAAAATATTACCGCGCTTACGCCCCCATGGACGAAAGCACGTTTGACGCCATAATGGATCTCGATTACGAGGACGAAGACTACGACGCAAAATACGACGAGCTCGTATACCCTCTGGAAATAAGCAAAATTGAGAATTTGAGCGATATGATTCCGTCCAAAAGCGAATTAAAGGCGCTTGTGGGCAAGACGGGAGCGGACCTTCTCGCCGACGACTGGTACTGCATGGGCTATAATCTCGACGAAATGCAGTTTTATATGAACAAAGACCCGTTCGAATACATAATAACGTTTGACGGAAGTCTTGAAATGAGCGATGATTTTGACGAATATGAGGCGATTGCACCTCTTACGGTTAAATCCGTCGAGTTCTTCGGACTCGGAGACGCCGCATATATTGAAGATTATACAGACTGAAAAAGCAGATAACGCGAAAAGCGGGAGGAAACTGCCATGAAAAGAAGGATAGCAGCGGGTATACTTGCACTGTTTATGTGCTTTACGCTTATGCCTGTGGAGGTTTTTTCGCAGGTTTTAAAGAGCGAACCCGAAAGAATTGAAAAAACAGAGACGCTGTACGAGCACGAAATCGAAAGCGATGAAAGCGATGAAAGCGGCGTACAGCTTGCGCTTTCCGGTTCCGGAGAAGAAGCGGAGACCGTCAAAATCGGCACGGCGGATGAACTTGCGGCATTTGCAGACCGCGTAAACGACGGCGAAAACGAACTGAACGCCGAACTTACGGCGGATATCGTCCTTCCGGACACGATATTTACAGTAATCAGCGGTTTATCAGAACATTCGTTTAACGGAACCTTCGACGGCAAGGGACACTCAATAAAACTGAACGGCAAAAACTCTTTCCTGTTCGCTTATATAGGCGAAGAAGGCACGGTAAAGAACCTTGCGTTATGCGGAACCGTCGAGAGCGGCAATTACTGCGGCCTTGCACTGTACAATTACGGAATAACAGAAAAATGCTTCAGCACGGCTTCCCTTACCGGAACGGAAGCAATAGCCGCAAGCTTTGCCGACAACAACCACGGAATCATAAGGAACTGTTATAACGTCGGCAATATTACAGATAAAACAGGTCATATGGGCTGCGGCGGCATCGCCGGCAGGAACTACGGCAAAATAGAAAACTGCTACAATATCGGAAAGGTTTCCGTAGAAGACGGAAATCCGGGCGCCAGCGGCATCGTGGCGTATAACTACAGTACGGTAGAAAACTGCTACGTTCTTTCGGGACAGAAAGTCTGCTCAAGCGGAACCGCTTCAAACTGCTCTGCGCTTGCGAAAGCAGATTTTGCGGACGAGACGAAATTTACGACCTTCGATTTTGAAAACGTATGGGTTATGGGAGACGAAAGGCCGCTTCTTAAAGACGCGCCCGAAAAATCCGAAGAAACCGTCAAAATCGGCACGGCGGAAGAACTTGCGGCGTTTGCAAAACGCGTAAACGACGGCGAAACCAAGCTTTGGGCGGAACTCAATGCGGACATCGAGCTTACGTCTTCCTGCTCCCCAATCGGCACAAAGGAAAACAAGTATGAAGGAACCTTCGACGGCAAGGGCTTTACCGTAACGCTTTTCGAGGATGAAAATCCTGACAACGGATTGCTGTTCGAATACGTCGGCGAAAAAGGAATCGTCAAAAATCTTGCGGTACGCGGAACGGTAACAGGTGAAAGAACGGACGAAGGCTTTGTATATAATAACTACGGCAACATTTACTACGGCGGCATCGCGGCGTATAATTACGGAAAAATAGAAAACTGCTTTAACACGGGAAACGCAAAAGCAAAAGGCGTCGGCGGCATCGCGTATGAAAACCGCGGAAAAATAGAAAACTGCTTTAACACCGGAAATCTTTCCGCAACCGAAAGCGGATCTTATTCCGCCGGCATCGCGGTAGAGAACTACGGAGAAATAAAAGGCTGCTATAACGCCGGAAACGTCGGCCAGGAGGTAAACGTACATAATTATCTCTCAGGCATCTCGGCGTATAACTACGGCAGCATAGAAGA
>JAGDBE010000031.1 GCA_017959195.1 Clostridia bacterium
TACGACGTTATAAACGGCGCGTCATTGATTATTCCCGACGGCGCGGGCGTGGTGTACGCTTCCAAGATACTTCGCACTCCGCTTAAAGAAAAGGTCGCGGGCGTTGAGCTCGGAGAAAAGATAGTTGAATACGCCGCAGAAAACGGACTTAAAATATTCTTTTTCGGCGGAGGAAAGGAAACTCCCGAAAGAAAGGCCGTATGGCAGATTGCCGCCGAAAAGCTTGCAGAAAAGTACCCCGGATTTGAGTCTGTCGGCAGAGACGGCTATTTCAACGCCGAAGAAAACGACGATATTATCGCGGAAATCAATTCAAGCGGTGCAAAGATTCTTTTCGTATGCCTCGGCGCACCGAAGCAGGAAAAATGGATTTACGACAACAAAAGCAGGCTTGAAAACGTAAGTTTCGCCGCGGGGCTCGGCGGCTCGCTCGACGTATATGCGGGCGTTTCCGAAAGAGCGCCGGACTTTTATATAAAACACAACCTCGAATGGCTTTACAGATGGGCGAAAAACCCGTCGAGAGCGGGACGTATGATGAAGCTTCCGAAATTCATCGCGGGAACGTTCATCCGCGGCAACAAAAAGGTCAAATAACATGAAGCTCGTTTCGCTGAAAACCGAAAATTTCAGAAATCTCGAACCGCAGATTCTGGAGCTTGAAGACGGCATAAACGTGCTTTACGGACAGAACGCCTCGGGCAAGACGAACACCCTTGAGTGCGCGTACGTTTTCGCTTCGGGAAAGAGCTTCAGAACGCGTTACGAGAACGAGGTAATAAGAAAAGGCGAAGATACCGCGTTTGCAGAGATTACCTATTCGAGCGGAAACGACGTCAAAAGGATGTCGGTTACCTGGCACAAAAGCAAAGACGCGGAACTCGTAAGGCGCATGACCTACGAGGATTACGAGTTGTCGAAAGCGTCGGAATTTCTGGGAAATTTCCGTGCCGTGCTGTTTACGCCCGGACACATGTCCCTCATAAAAGGCAGTCCGGAAGAGAGAAGGCGCTTTATGGACATAGCGCTTTCCCAGATAAGTCCGAGATACGTTTACTGTCTGAACAACTATATTAAAACGCTTACCCAGAAGAACGCGTATCTAAGGAAAGCGGCGTTCGGAGAAAAAATAGATAAAGATTATCTCGAAGTGCTGAATTTGCAGCTTGCAAAAGCGTCCGCGGTGCTCGTAAAGCAGAGAAGCGGACTTGCCGACAGTCTTAAAGTTTATGCGAAGGAAATGTACTCGGGGCTTACTTCTTCAAAGGAAAATCTCGACGTGAGATACCTTTCTGCGACAAAGGAAAACTTTTCCGACGCGGAATATACCGAAAGCAGATACGCTGAAATTTACAAAGCCGACATGCAGAGCGAAATAAAGCAGGGAAGGACCATTCACGGTCCGCACAAAGACGACCTCGCGTTTTATATTTCCAAAAACGGCGAAAACGATAAAATTCCCGAGATCGCGCAGAACGGCGAAAACGAGGAAGCCGTTTCGGAGTTTTCCGCAAGGTCGTTCGGCTCGCAGGGTCAGCAGAGAAGCGCAATTCTCGCAATAAAGCTTGCGGAGGGCGAAATATTCAAAAACATCACCGGCGAATATCCCGTGCTGCTGCTCGACGACCTGCTCGGAGAGCTCGATTCACAGAGAAAAAAGGCGCTGTACGCGCTTATAAAGGATAAGCAGGCGGTAATAACCCACTGCGACAAAACAGCGCCCAAAGGCGTAAAAAACGTAAATTACGTAAAGGTGGACAAGGGTAGATATTATCCCGACAAGCCGAAAGAGGATAAAAAATGAAAAAAACCGAGAAGAAAAAGGACCATCCGCTCATAAACATCGGCGCGTCAACCGTGCTTTACAATAAAGACGTGCTCGGTGTGTTCAACCTCGACACCGCAAGCACGGGAGTGGACACCAAAAGATACCTTTCCGACCTTCAGAGAAAAAAGCGGCTTGAGACCGTCGGAACCGACATACCGAAATCATTTGTGGTATTTCTGTCGGGCAGAAAAGAAAAGGCGTATATAACCACCCTTTCCAGCGCCTCCGTTTACGGACGGTGGAAAAGGCAGTCTAAATATCTTTGATACGGAAAAAATATGAGTAATATATAATTGGGGAGAAAGAGATGTTGGAAATCAAAAATTACGAAAACGAACACTTTGACGAAGAAGTAAAAGCAACGGACACCGAAGTGGACGTAAACGCACACAAATACGACGAGAGCCAGATTCAGGTCCTTGAAGGTCTTGAAGCGGTTAGAAAAAGACCGGGTATGTATATCGGCTCGACTTCGGAAAAGGGACTTCACCATCTTATATATGAAATAGTTACAAACTCGGTTGACGAGGCCCTTGCCGGAATTTGCGACAAAATAACCGTAACGCTCTACGAGGACAACAGTATCTCTGTCAAGGACAACGGAAGAGGAATCCCGGCGGGCATTCATCCCAAAATGGGAATACCCACGCTTGAAGTGGTGTTCACGGTCCTTCACGCCGGCGGAAAATTCGGCGGCGACGGATATAAGATTTCCGGCGGTCTGCACGGCGTAGGTGCGTCGGTTGTGAACGCGCTTTCGGAATGGACCGAGATAGTAAACTGCCACGACGGCAAAAAGTACACCGAACGCTTTGAAAGAGGTAAGGTGGCGCGGCAGATAAAGGAAGTCGGAGACACCGACGAGCACGGTTTATACGTTCGGTTTATGCCCGACGACGAGATATTTGACGAGATAGTCGTAAAATATCAGACGGTGCTATCAATGCTGCGCGAGCAGGCGTTCTTGAACGCGGGACTGACGATTGAACTCGTTGATTTAAGACCCGACGTGGAAGAA
>JAGDBE010000032.1 GCA_017959195.1 Clostridia bacterium
GATACCGAATGGGAGCCGTCGGTTGACCTCGACGAAGGACAGGGCAGCCCCGATATCGACTTTTCGTCGTTCGGCGAAACGGAAGCATGGGAAAAGGCTTCCGAATGGGCCGAAGAATGGTTGAAGACCGCAAACGCTCTCGGACTTATCCCCGACTGCCTTATAGGCGCCGACATGACAAAACAGATAAACCGCAGAGAGTTTGCTTCCGTTGCCGTTAAGGTTTACGAAGCGCTCGCAGGCGTAAAGACCGAGCCGATAGCAAATAATCCGTTTGCGGACTGTGATGACGTCGAAGTGCTCAAAGCGTACAACGTAGGCATTACCGACGGAACGGGAGAGGGCGAATTTTCACCCGAAAACGGACTTACGCGCCAGGAAGCGGCTACAATGCTTACACGCGTTTATAAGAAATACGCGATAGAAAACTGGACGCTCAAGACCGATAAAGAGTTTGACGGCGTATTCAAGGCGATGTTCGAAAAACCCGAAGACTTTGCGGACGACGCCGATATCGACGACTGGGCAAAGGACAGCGTTTACTTCATGAAGGCAAAGAGCATAATCAACGGCGTGGGCGACAATAAATTCGCGCCCAAGCACGGCGTTGCCGCTGAAGAAGCCGAAAACTACGGACTTGCGACGAGAGAAGAAGCCCTCAAAATCGCAGTAGGCATGGTTAATAACCTCAAATAAGCAAATTTTAATAAAAAGGCTGCCTGAAAGGCAGCCTTTTGTTGTAAAAAACCAAGATAAGAGAGAAAAATGAAGAAAATCACCATCGGAATACTCGCGCACGTCGATTCGGGAAAGACGACGCTTTCGGAAAACCTGCTTTTCCGCGCGGGCGTGATAAGAAAAATCGGCAGAGTCGATAATAAAGACGCGTTTTTAGACAGCGATAAAATGGAAAAGGAACGCGGAATCACGATATATTCAAGCAGCGCAAAAATGACGTTCGGGGACGCCGAGCTTTATCTCATGGATACGCCGGGGCACACCGATTTTTCGCCGGAAGCGGAAAGAACGCTTGCGGTGCTGGATCTTGCGGTGCTTGTAATAAGCGCGCCTTCGGGCGTGCAGAGCCATACCGAAACGCTGTGGAAACTGCTGAAAACCTATAACGTGCCGACCTTCATTTTCGTAAATAAAACAGATATCTGCCGGAGAAACAACGAAAATATTATAAAGGAGCTCAAATCAAAGCTCGACGCCTCGGTCGTCGATTTTACGCGCAAGGACGACAGGATTTTTAAGGAAGAAGTCGCGCTGTGCTCCGAAAAACTCATGGAAAGCTTCGATAAAAACGAGGATTTCGATAAAAACGATATTGCAGACGCGGTTTCCGAGAGAAAACTCTTTCCCTGCCGCTTCGGCTCGGCGCTCAAAGGCTACGGTACCGAAGAATTTTTAAACGATTTACTGACGTTTTCGCTCGAAAAGCCGAGAAAGAAAGATTTTGCGGCCAAGGCGTTCAAAATCACAAAAGACGAACGCGGAGAACGGCTCACCCATATGAAAATCACGGGCGGAGAACTGTCGGTAAAGGACGAAATCGAATATACCTTGCCTAACGGCGAAAAGAAAAGAGAAAAAATCAATTCCATAAGAATAATGTCGGGCGAAAAACAGATTTCCGTAAATAAGGTGAGCGCCGGCGACGTATGCGCCGTAACGGGCCTTACAAACGTGTTTTCGGGACAGGGTTTGGGCGATGAACAGGACGACGGCAGAAAAATTCTCGAACCGATTATAAATTATAAAGTCAACGTACCCGGAAACGTAAGCGCAAGA
Source organism: Clostridia bacterium (assembly GCA_017959195.1). GTDB lineage: Bacteria > Bacillota > Clostridia > Oscillospirales > CAG-382 > UMGS882. Next base: position 1,795 of record JAGDBE010000032.1, read on the forward strand.
CAGGTGCTTTCGGCATTTTACGAACTTTCCGGGGAAATGCCCGAATTAAAGGTCGCCTGGAACGAAAAATTAAAAGAAATAAACGTGAGAATCATGGGCGAAATGCAGCTCGAACTACTTATGCGTATAATGAAAGAAAGATTCGGCTATGAAGTCGCGTTTTCCTATGCAAATATCGCTTATTGCGAGACCGTCGCAAAAGCGGTTGTCGGCACCGGGCACTACGAGCCGCTGCGGCACTACGCCGAAGTGCAGCTTCTCGTAGAGCCGCTTGCGCGCGGAAAAGGTATTGTGCTTGCGCGCGACTGCTCCGAAAATATGCTCGAAAAGAACTTCCAGAATCTCGTTATGACGCACCTTGCCGAAAAAACGCATATAGGAACGCTGTGCGGCTTTCCGATAACCGACGTGAAAATAACGCTCGTCGCAGGCAGGGCGCACTTAAAGCATACCGAGGGCGGCGACTTCAGGGAGGCGACGTACAGGGCGCTGAGATGCGCACTCCGAAAGGCGGGAACGGTGCTTCTGGAGCCGTTTTACGACTATACAATAGAGGTCCCCGAGGAAAATACCGGAAGAGTCATGACCGACCTTGAGAAAATGGGCGCAAAACTCTATAATCCCGACATAAAAGACGGGTACGCCGTACTTACGGGAAGCGCGCCGGTGTCGGAAATGCGCTCGTACGCTTCGGAAATCGCGGGATTTACAAAAGGGCGCGGAAAATGCTCGTTCTTCTTCTCGGGATACGATAAGTGCCATAATACCGACGAAATCGTGCGGGAAGTCGGATATAATCCCGACGCCGACCTTGAAAACACCGCCGATTCGGTGTTCTGCTCGCACGGCGCGGGCTTTGTCGTAAAGTGGAATAAGGTTGACGAATATAAGCATACCGACGCCGGGCTTGAACTCGACACGCCCGAAGAGGAGAAAAAGGAGCGCATAAGACGGTACGTCTCGAGCGTTGCGAGCGACGAGGAGCTAATGGCGATTTTCGAGAGAACCTACGGCAAAATCAACGTAAAAAAGAAGAAAAACGCCGTAAAATCGAGGGATTTTGACGTTGAAAAGCCGAAAAAACCGCCGAAGGCGCCGCAGAAAACCTTTGACGGAAAGGAATATCTGCTCGTCGACGGCTATAACGTCATTTTTGCATGGAATTCGCTGAAACAGCTCTCGGAAAAAAACCTCGACCTTGCGAGAAACGAACTCGTCAATATAATGTGCAACTTCGCCGCGTTCAACGGATGCGAGGTAATAGTCGTTTTCGACGCGTATAAGGTCAAGGGCAGTAAGGGCGAACTCGAAAAACTGCATAATATCAGCATAGTTTATACGAAAGAGGCGGAAACCGCCGACACCTATATCGAAAAGGCGACGTATAAACTAAGCAAGGACAATAAAGTAAGAGTCGTAACTTCCGACTACTCCGAACAGCTCATAATTTTGGGCAACGGAGCTGTGCGCGTGAGCGCCGTGGCGTTCGCCGCCGAGGTAAACGAGACCGTAAAGCAGATAAAGGAAGTTCTGGACGGGTACGAATAAAATGAAAAAAACAGCCGCAAACGCCGGGCGTCAAAATGACGCCCGGCGAATGATGAGTTCCGCTTAAGCGGAACATGATGAACGCTTACGCGCATTATGATCGGCTTTGC